>JBLNFG010000573.1:0-9265 GCA_050263495.1 Myxococcales bacterium
AACCCGCGTGCTTTGCACAAGCAATAGGCTTGTCCGAGGGCGCAACGATCCCGATCTGCATTCCACCAACGGTGGTTACGTCTCTTTCAGTCTGCGCGACTGCGCAGTGCAGTAATGGTCAACCCGGATGCCAACTGATGGCTCAACTGGGCAGCACCAACTGGACTGTTACCCCGAGTGCTGATGCTAACGTCACGAACGTTGCCTTGAACGCCGTGGTAACGGGGATGCCCGGAGCGATCGACATCGTGATGCAGCAGACACCTCTTTGCAGCTTGAACGCTGTTGTTCCGAGTACAGGTATCGCGATCAGTGCCGCGGGTAAAGTGAGCTCCAAAGCGTCCAATCCGTCCGTGCTTGGATTGGTTTTCGAACAGGTTCAAGCCGATTACTCAGGGCTCACCGTTGATTCGACGGTCGAGCTCTGTCGAACCCAAGGCAATCTCCTGCTGACCACTGCATCCTCGAGCATTTCGGCCGCGCTCCTCGAAAACTTGAATAGCCGGGCGCAGCCCCTGTCCTGTCTTGAATGTCGCGCGGATTGTCCCGAGCAGTTGGCTTGCTCGGCACCTTAGCCCGAGATAACCACACCGCCAACGCGGGTTACTTACTGATCCTCGCGCTCGAAGTCCTTGCGGTCCTGCAGACTCACAGGAAAGAATAGTGTCCATTAAGGTTCGAGGCGGTGAGGGGCGCGCGACGCACTCTCGGCATCGGTCAAAGCCGACAAGGGCGCGACGCACCCTCGGCATCGGTCAAAGCGACAAGGGCGCGACGCACCCTCGGCATCGGTCAAAGCCGCGCCGCCCACTCGAGGACGGCAGCACGCGTGAACTCGCTGTGCGGTGCTCATTTGGAACGCCGTCTCTGAACGAACCGAGCATTGAAGTTTGCGAACCGGTGTTTCATCACCGAAATCGCTTCGCGGTTCTGATCAATCAGGACTACGTCGCGCCCGAGGGTTGCCGCCGCAACACCAAACGAGCCACTGCCAGCAAAAAAGTCCAAAAGCCGTTCGCCAGGCCGTGAGTGGACACGAACCAGTCGATTGAGAATTCCCAGCGGCTTTTGCGTCGGATAGCCCGTCTTTTCCTTCCCGTTCGGACTGACGATGGTATGCCACCAAGTGTCGGTCGGGGTCTTGCCGCGCGCCGCCTTTTCTGCGCCAACGAGCGAGGGCGCCATGTAGGGAATGCGATCGACTTCATCCAAGTTGAAGCAATAGTTGTCCGGCGATTTGGCGTACCACAGGATGTTGTCGTGCTTCGGCGCCCATCGATTCTTGGCGCGAGCACCGTAATCGTAAGCCCAAATGATCTCGTTGATGAAGCTCTCGCGGCCAAACACTTGATCGAGTGCGACCGTGGCGTAATGCACCTCGCGATAGTCTAGGTGCAGAAAGAAGCTTCCCGAAGGCTTTAGAAGTTCATGCGCCTGTGTCAGTCGGGGCAACAGGAACTCGACGTAATCATCGAATCGATCCGCATAGGAGCTAGTTCCAATCAAGGTCGTGCGGTAGCGCTTGCCCTTGAAACCGGTGCGATCGCCTTCGTCGTCGCGTTCCGTCTTCAGACGCCGTCGGGTCTGGGCACGCCCCGTATTGAACGGAGGATCGATGTAGATTAGGTCGAAGGAAGCGCGTTCTAGGGTCTTCAGGATCTTCAGGTTGTCGCCTGCGTACACCTCGACCGCTCCGGCACCATCCGGACAGGCAGGTGAGGGAAAATCAGGACGGACTCGCATTGGCGCGGAACTCTACATCGCACGCCCGAACTTGTCCTGCCTAGAGCGCCGAACGGCTCGAAACCTCGACCGCAAGCTCAGAATTGCGCGAAGAACTTGGCGACTTCGCTCCCCGCGAAGTTGGGGATGGTGTGACCACCGCCAATGACGGGACACCCCAAACAACGCGCCTCCCGCATTCTCAGACGCGGTCGCGCTCGCCAAACACGATCTGATTGAGGCCACCCCTGACCAGTGAGTTGCTCTGTGCCTCTGATTGTCGTGGCCCGCACCACTCATTGCTTTGTCACGGCATGTTGCGTCGAGCAACGCGGTCATGTTGCGTCGAGCAACGCGTGTTGGGTTCCGACGTCGCTGTAGGTCGGTGGGCGCTCAGAAACGTGAGTAGCTCGGCCCTCGGCTTCGCGTGGCAATGCGTTGCGGTCAGGGGAGTTGCCACGCCGAGGCATGCGGTCCGCATCCGGGCCCGCGATTGCTGCTCTGGCCGAACGCCCAAAGGTCGCGTGATCCCGGGTCGCGAGTGGACCGAGCAGCAGCACCGTGTCAGAAGCGGCGCATGGCAAGCAAGAAGAAGACCGAGACCGTGCTGCGTGGGACCGCACTCATCAAGAAGGCCATCGAAGCAGCCAAATCGAATGGTGTTATCGACTCCCCCGAACCAGTTCCTGCTGCTGCACTCAAGAAGTTGCGGCTGCCCAATGACGAGAAGATCTCTCCTGCGATGAAAGAGATGCTCACGTTCGACGCGAGTTGGCTAGGCTGGGAGATCGACGAGGAAGAGCCTGAGTTTGAGCCGCTCTCGCTCGACGAGCTGATTGAGCAGGAGCTCGGCGAAGAGTTCGTGAAGTCGTTCGGTGAAGCCATCGAGCTGCTCGGTGAGGATTGCCTCTTGATCGATGATGGGACGGAGAAGAAGCGCTTCTTGTACGTGGGCACCCCAGACGACAAAGGCGAGTATCCGGTCATCACTCTCACTAATGACGACGCCTGTCAGGTGGCAGGGTTCGTCCCATTCGATGTGTGGGTCGCCCAGCAGCTCGGAGTCTTAGAAGAGGAGAAGCACGTCGGCTACGTCCCAGAGGGCTACGAAGGGTTCTGCAAGGCACTTGCGGAGTCGAATGGAGACGGGCGCGTCAGCTTCAAGTCACAGGAGCGCGACGTCGCGCAGGATTCAGGCGACGAGGACGAGGACAGCGAGGATGAGGACGGCGAGGATGAGGACGGCGACGACGGCGACGACACACCGGACGAGAAGTAGAGCGGAGCGACGATCGAGTTCTTGAAGGAGTGCGCGCTGATGCAGGAAGCATGTGACCAGGTCGGGTTCAGGTTCGAGTGCACACAGTGCGGTGCTTGTTGCCGGCGCGATGCCGGGCACCTCTTTCTGTCTGCACTCGATCTGCGGAGACTCGCAGAACACCTTTCGCTCTCTGATGAGGAGTTCTTCCTTCAGTACTGCGAGATCGTGGATGTGCGACTTGCTCAGCGCGTGAGTCTCGCGGCGGAGTCCGATGGTCGCTGCGTGTTCTTGAACGGGAGTCGCTGCTCGGTCTACGAACAACGTCCGTTGCAGTGTCGCACGTTTCCATTTTGGTCCTCAAACGTGGTTGATGCGGAAGCCTGGAACAGGGCTGGCCAGGACTGTCCAGGCATTAATCAGGGCAGAATGTGGCCGTTGCACGAGCTCGAGCAAATCCTTGAACGCAGTGAACGAGAACCTTTGCTCGACGTGGCGGACACATGACGTTTGGCGCAATCCTGATGCTTGCTGTTGGTTTAGCCATGGATGCGACCGCGGTATCGGCGACACGAGGAATGGCGGTACCAACGATTCGAATCCGACACATCGCCATAGTGTCACTCTTCTTCGGGGGATTTCAGGCACTCATGCCGTTGATCGGATGGATCATTGGGACGAGCGTTGGGCCACTCGTGCAAACCTGGGATCATTGGATTGCATTCGTGTTGCTTGCAGCCGTGGGCGGAAAAATGGTGTGGGAGGCTCGAGAAGGTGCAGAGCGTACGCCTGTTGATTGCGAATCAAACGTGTTTGGGTTGAGAATCATGACGGTACTGGCTGTCGCCACCAGTATTGACGCTTTAGCCGTTGGCATCACCTTGCCAATGCTCGATGCCCCACTGGTACTTTCTCTATTGACGATCGGTGCAACCACCGGTCTGCTGAGCGCGCTCGGCTTGTTCGCTGGTCGCCGTTTTGGCGCAGCCCTGGGTCAGAAACTGGACGTGGCAGGTGGCTTACTGCTGGTCGGTTTGGGACTAAAGATTTTGGTTGAACATCTTACGTCCGCTTAGCTCCCGCACCGCCGGAACCACACGCACCATTGCCGGGGTTGTGCCGCACAGACCCAATGGGGCCCTCCCAGGCTTGCACCGGGGCGGCCAAGCGAAGTCTGCTCGCCTGTACGCCCAATCCCGTGCCAGTCAGCAATTGTGGAGAGGCGCGTCGGACAGCCGCGCTTTACGACAACACTTCCACTGGCGTTTCAGACGTACTCGTTGGATTCCTTGACCTGCTCGCGCGAGCACCGTCCTGGTGTTCCCGGATCTCTTTGGTAACGCTGTGGCACACAGTTCAAATTTTGCTAACAATCAGCTACTTTGCTGGAGCTGGCCCATCAGGCACCCGCGGGGAAAGGGCACTTCCATCCACCCAGCCAAGGAGCTCTGTCTACGTTCCTCCACACAGCGGAGCATTTCACTGTGGTCAAACGCGTGGGACATGCCAGATAGACCGCGCCTCATAGTAAGCGGGTCAAACACCCACTACGCATACGGCTAATTCACCACAACGCCGGCAATGCACGGGCGTGCGGCTCGGCTCGTGGTAAAGGAAATGGCCGGAGATTTGCTCCGGCGGATGAGCTGAGACTGGGTCAACTCTCCGATCTTGTCAAAAGTGTAAGTAGTGGTGACGGACCTAATTCAGCCGTTGGGGCCAGCCCTCAAGCGTGCTAGAGAATCGCTTCCGCAGAAGGGCCTAGCTTCGAATTGCTTTGTGTCGTAGAGCAGCGTCAAAACGTACTTACTGAGAGTCGGTTCATCGTGACCAAGATGATTGAGATTGCGCGCCAAGACGAAACCGTTGTGATTCTCTGCGGCCAGACCATCGTAGTCTACTATGGTCGCACACCCGCAGCAGCGGCAAGTCAGACCGTCATTGACGCAATCACACGCGCGGTGGCTCGTTTGAGTCGAGTAGTGGTCGTCATTGTGATCGAAAATGGAGTACGCGCGCCCGACCCGGCAGCCCGCTCCGTCATCCAACGCGCGATGCAACGCGGTGAAGCGAAGATCTGCGCCACGGGTTATATCGTTCTTGGAGATGGCTTTGCGAACGCGGCGGCGCGCGCAACGCTCTCGGGTATGCTCTTGCTCGCAAAACCCAAGTTTCCAACCAAGGTTTTCGCGACGTCAAATGACGCCGTATCGTGGTTGAAGAACTACGATGTGTCGGGACCAGACGCCACCCAGCTGTCGCGGTTCTTCTCGCAGGAGCGGCTCACTGCCGGTTCGGCAGCGCAGGTGCATTGACGCTCGGAGTTGACGGCGCGCCGCGCCAATAGCAGAGGTATGACCGACCGCGCCTGGCCTCGATTCTTCGCGTATTCAGGCCAATAGACGGCCCGGTTCGGGCGCGCTGGCGGAACCTGCTCTACGCTCGGCGCTCCCGACGAGGTTTCTGGATGCTGTGGCTATATCGTAAGGTTGGTTCTGAGTCGATTCGGCGCGCGATTGGTAGTTGGCCAGCGGCGCTGTCCCTAATCGCGTACGCACTGATTCTCGTGGCAGCGGCGATCTTGACGTCGGGGCTAGGGATGCTCGGCTCCCTGTTGATGGGGTTGGTTTCGGCGGCGTGTTGGTCCAGTTATCTGGAACTGATCTCGCAGGCAGTGATTGCCCCGAAGTTTCGCGTCGACTGGAGCGAGTTCAAACGCACCTTCCTGTCGCGGTTCGGGGATGTAATCAGCGTGATGTTCGCGTTTTGGATCCTCTCATTCGTCACGATTCCGCTTACCCGTGGGCCTCAAGGCGCAGCCATCTCTGCGATGATCGGATTCGCAATTGCTTTCTTCTTCAACGCTGTTCCAGAGCTGCTGTATCAGGGCAATTCGCGCTCGTTCGCGTTGCTGGTCGATTCCGGCAAGTTCGTTATGGAGCATCCAGTCGTTTGGTTGCTACCCAATGTTCTATTGGCTGGTGCGGCGCTCTTGCTCGGTGGCGGGCTAAGTGTGGAGCACCCCGCTGAGCTACTGATCTTGTTCGGATCGGTTTTCTCTTCACCCGGCGGCATCGCGGGCCTGTTCTATCGGCTGCCGTATTGGGCGATGCCATTGGCATTGTTCGTCCTGCATTTTGCCATGGTCTTTCGCGGGCTACTATTTCGAGAGCTCGCGTCGGGACGAGCCAACCCACGGTGGCGCGAATTCCAGAACAAGCTTCGGCATTAGGCCCTCGGGCGAGCGGCGTTCCGGCAGTGGCGCAGGGGCGGGTGTGTGGGCTTTGCACAGCTAGCACTGACGAAAGCGGCCCGTCTCACCGATATGGGGCTCAGCTCTCTAGCCAGCGCGGGGCCACTGCGTGTAGTGTCCTCTTACGCCCATGTCGAAAGCCATTCGCTTCGCGCAAACCGGATCCCCTTCTGTCCTCAACCTCGAGTCCGTCGAAGTTCCCAGCCCGGGCCCGGGCGAGGCGCTGGTGCGGCATGAAGCAATCGGTGTCAATTACATTGACACCTACCACCGCAGCGGCCTCTACCCAGTGAGCCTTCCGAGCGGGCTGGGACTGGAAGCTGCGGGGGTTGTGGAGGCGATAGGTCCAAACGTTAGCAAGATAAAGCCCGGCGAGCGCGTGGCCTATGCCGGTGGCGCATTGGGCGCGTACTGTGACCGACGTGTGATCGCTGCCGATTGTCTCGTGCACCTTCCCGACGACATGCCGTCCGACGTTGCCGCAGCGGCCATGCTCAAGGGAATGACGGTGGAGTATCTCATACGCCGCACCTTTCCCGTCAAGTCTGGCCAAACGGTACTCTGGCATGCGGCGGCTGGCGGCGTTGGTTTGATTGCGTGCCAGTGGCTCAAAAGCTTGGGTGTGCGCGTGATAGGCACGGTCGGGAGCGTGGAAAAGGCTGCCCTGGCCAAAGCCCACGGTTGCGCCGAAACGATCTTGTATCGTGAGGAAAACTTCGTTGAGCGCGTGCGCGAGTTGACGCATGGGCGCGGTGTTCCCGTGGTGTTCGATTCGGTAGGCAAGGACACGTTCATGGGATCACTCGATTGCCTTTCTCCGCGTGGAATGATGATCACGTTCGGCAACGCATCCGGTAAACCCGACCCTCTGGATCTCACCGTGCTCAGTGCCAAGGGATCCCTGTTCGTCACACGACCGTCCCTCAATTCCTACACGAGCCAACGCGAAGACCTGCTCGAGGGTGCCAGGGCACTATTCGCCGTGCTCACGCATGGAGTGGTGAAGATCCAAATCTCGGAACGCTTCGCACTTCAAGACGCCGCTGAGGCACATCGTCGACTTGAGTCCCGCCAGACCACGGGTTCACTGATCTTGAAACCGTAGCGCTCCGGTGCGATCAAGGCGGCGTAAACTGGTCAAGGCGAAATAAACTTGAACCAATAGCGTAGGCCGCGGCACGGCGAGCTGGCCCTTGATTGAGCCAGCTCGATCGAGTGTGAGAATCCAACGGGAGGCTGGTAGGTGGCACGCTACGGTCGCGCCGCGTCGAGAGTGAGCCGGTAGATGTCGGTGTCGTCCATGATCTTGCAGTTAGGGTAGACGTTCTCGTAGTTGTGAACCTTGTCTGCCGCGAAGCCCTTTACGTAGACAGCGGTGAGTTCAGACGTGTGTTGCCCGCCGCTGTTATAGGCATACTCCCCGTTCGGATACGCCACGAGGTCCGGTGAAGCGGACGGCAACTCGCCACGGCCAAAGTTGCGGTAGAGCCGCATGGCTCCATTCGAGTGATCCGCAGTCACGATGACCGTAGTATTGGTCCAATCGAGAGCGTCGCCAGGTCGATCGATATACTCGCTGATGACGCGCACCGCCTCGTCCAGTTCCGAGACACCTCCGACCATTCTGACGTAGTCACTGTCGTGGTTGGACCAGTCGATGTGGCCCTGTTCGAGAACCAAGAAGAAACCATCCGGATCACGCGACAACACCTCGAGCGCTGCAATGCTCGAGTTCGCAAGCGTCGGACGGTCCAGATGGGTGCTGTCGACGCTTGGCTTACCAGGTGCATCCGCGGGAATTGGGGCTTCATAGGTGTCACGCTCTCCTCCACGGAAGATCCCAAGCAGACGCTTGTTTGCCAGGTTGGCGCGCAGTGCGGCGGCGAGGATGACGTCATTGCTGTTGCCATTATCGTCCGAAGAATGAGCGAATTCCCACTCACCGCTGTTGAGGGCTAACTGCAAATCAACATCATCGTAGTAGCCCGAGTCTTGCCAACCGCCGCCGATCACGACTTCAGGCCGAATTACGAGGAGCATCTGCGCGGCAATGCTCCAGTTCTGATCGCGACTGGATTGATGCGAGAAGAAGGCAGCGGGCGTTGCGTGCGAAAATGGAACCGTCGTGGCAAAGCCAATCGCCATGCCCTGGGTCCGTCGCAACCGCTCGGCGGAAGTCTCGAGCACTTTGGACGCGCTATCCGCGGGGTTCCAAGCGATTGCGGCCGAGTTAGTCTTCGCACCCGTACCCATGGCCGTTGCAGTGGATGCGCTGTCCGGATGGACCCAACCCGAGTACGAGAAGTACGCAAGGCTCTCGACGCTATCTGGACGAATCGGGTACGGCTCACAGCCAGCAATCGCAGGATCATAGCCGACCTTGGGCTCAAAACCCTCCGGCGTATAGTCTGCAAGGCCCCCCGCCGCCCGCGCGCGCGTGTTGTATACGTCGACGTCCCAGGTGGTCTTGAAGGATCGAACCGGGAATGAATGAAACGACAACCCGTAGTCCACACCGTAAAGATAGCGACTCGCGGCCACTTCAGAGACGAGAGGCATCCCGTCACCAATAACGAGGATGACGTGCCGCCGGACAGGAGAATGCACGGAAGGTGCACCGCCGACACCCGCTTGGCCCGCGCCACCAACTTGAGGTTGAGCGGAACCGCCATCGCGAACCTGGTGTGAGCGTGATCCCCAGCAGGCTCCGCGATCGTCGGCATCGTCGTGTGGTGAGTAACAACCGACAAGTGCCAGTGACCACGCCGCCACAGACCAAAGAAAAACCGGAAAACGAGCGAGCTTGCTTCCACAATCACGAGGGAGCGATGCAGGGGCAAGGGCACTGTTGCCGCGTGACCCAGGGACCGAGCACATCCGCGTCATTATTGAACTATACATGACCCCCAACCAACTGGCTATGTCTCCTGTCTCGCGCTCAAGCCGAGATTTCCAGGTACTGCACTCGTGGCCGTGCTGACTACAAAAGCTGCGGGATAAGATCGTGCTTAAAGGACGGTTCACCTCTGGTC
>JBLNFG010000574.1:0-3695 GCA_050263495.1 Myxococcales bacterium
GAGAAATTTCCTCAATTTCTGGTGAGAAAATCACGCGACCCTTTCGCGGCTGGGTCCGATGAACAGAGGAAATGGCACAGGAAGAGCGGAAGGTCGGAAGACTCAAGGATGGGACGGCCGAGGTAATCCGGGCCTGTCGCTTAGCCACTAATCTGGCGTTCCGAATCTTCTGTGCTGAGCCATGGAGTGCGTGGACGTTATCTCGTGTGCGCGACTCTCGCGAGTAGTTGCCGCCTGTGAGGAGAACCATTGTTCTGACGGAACCGCGCGACTACGCTCGAACCCTTATGAATCACTTTCCCGCATTCATGAAGCAACCTCAGAATCGTATCGCAAGCAGCGCGCAGCACACGCAAGGAATTGAAGGATACGTATTCGACGGAGCGGATGGGAGCCAGATGGCCTTCTGGGAATGTCTGCTCGACGCGGAGACGGCCGAGCACGTGCACACGTTCGATGAGTATGGCGTCGTGATTGAGGGCGAATACACGCTGGTCCTCGAGGGTCGGGAAATCATCGTCGGAGCTGGCCAAGAGTACTTCATTCCGAAGGGCACACGCATTGCGGGCCGAGTCAGAGCGGGGACGCGCACCATCCATATGTTCGGTGGGCGCCGCGCCGAAAGGGCGTAGCTAGTGCTTGATAGAGCCTGGCGCGGTGCTGAATCCGGTCCTCAACAAGCATGTATACGCACCGGTCACCTAACTTGTAGCTACACGAAGGACAAAAGACTGTATGGCGAGGGTGAGACAAATCACACCCGCTCCTCTCGCTACCACTAGGGCGAGGCCACGACGAATGAGAGCGGAAATCTGGGCGGCAACTTGGCATTTCTTGCTTTCGTCATTGCAGCGCATTCGCGGTAAAGGTGCTGACAGCGCTGAGAAGCGGACGCAAATCTGAACCAGATTCGAGCCGCGAGTTCCAATCCTGAGAGGAGGGCAGCGCCGCAGCAGACCTGTACAAATGGCGTTGGTGCGGAACCCAATCGGAGCTTGGATGAGGCCTCGCTCGTCGCAAGAAACACTTGGAAAGTCGTCGGATGGAGCACATGCTTAGGCTCAAGGGAGCTTCAGTACTCCCAGCGCGGGCCAGCACCGCCGAAGCCCAAACACTGCAACGGATCGACATACACCCTTCGACGGACTTTCGTCCGACATAAAGGATGAACAGCATGCACCGCACGTATTCAAGCGCTCGCCCGTTCTCTGTCTTGCTCACTTTAGCTCTTGCCGCAGTGGCTTGTTCAGAGACTACGCCGCCTGAACAAGGAAGTGGCGAAGAAGCCTCAAATGGAGGATCAGCCAGCGCCAAAGGTGGAGCTTCCAGCAAAGGAAGCGATTCAGCCAGTACCAAAGCCACGGACGGAAAGGGAGGAAATGGTTCTTCCTCGGCGCGCGCGAGCGGCGGATCAAAGGCGAACGCGAGTAGCGAGGATGCGACCGGAGGCACCAAGGCAGAAGCATCTGGCGGAGGCAAAGCGACCAGCACGGATGGCAGCGGAGGCTCCAAGACGAACACCCCTGCCAGCACCAAGACGGATGGGCGTGCCGGCTCCAAAGCTACGGGAACCGGCGGTGCCAAAGCGGGTACAGCAGCCGGCGGTACTAAAGCGACCGCAGCAGGGGGTGCGAAGTCGGAAGGAAGTAGCGGCTCCAAAGCGATCGCGGGCGCTGGCGGCAAGAGCACCGATGCGGCCACTGGCGGCAAATCGGCGGCAGAAGTTGGTGGCGCACCCTCAACGACCACGCCTACGGCCTCGAAAGAGGATGACTTTGGTGAGTGCAAGGTGGCAGCCCTACCCGACATGAACTCGCTCAAGAGTATTCCCAAGCTGCCCGATCCGTTCACGTTCAAGTTCGGGGATGGGGGTACGATTAGCAAGAAGGACCAGTGGAAGTGTCGTCGCGCTGAGATCAACGCTGCTGCTCAGAAATACATTTACGGCGAGAAGCCCGTCCCCGAGGAGACCACGGCGACCTACTCTGGTGGCAAGCTGAACATTACCGTCAAAGACAACGGAAAGTCCGTTAGCTTTAGCGTTAGCATCAGCGGTGGCGATCCCAGCAAACCCAAACCGCTGCTCCTCGAGTTTGGTGGAGGCGGCTCGTTTGGAGGCAACTTGATTGGAGTGCCTGCGGACGTCGTAAAGGCGGGCTTCCCGGACAGCACCATCGCAGTGGATGGCAAGTCACGTTCAGGCAAGTTCTACGACCTGTACGGCGCAAGCCATCCAGCGGGTGAGTTGATTGCCTGGGCATGGGGTGTGAGCCGAATCATCGATGCACTCGAGAAGGCACCCGAGGCGGGCATCGATCCGACCAAGGTTGCCATTCACGGCTGTTCTCGGTACGGAAAGGGTGCCCTCGCCGTTGGTGCATTCGACAACCGCGTGGCGTTGACCATTCCCGAAGAAGGCGGTTCCGGTGGCGCGGCTTGCTGGCGAATGATCAAGACGGACTCAGCTGCCCAGCCACTAAGCAGCGCCTGCACGGAATGCGTTTGGTTCGAAAAGAACTTCTGCAGCTTCGACGGGAAACAGGACAAATTGCCCGTCGACATGCATGAAGTGATGGCCATGGTGGCGCCACGCGGATTGCTCTATCTCGATCAGCCATCTGCCGACTGGTTGGGAAAGAGCACGGGATACTGGTCTGCCAACGCCACCGCAGAGGTGTTTAAGGCATTGGGTGAACAGGGTGCATTCACGTATACGCAGATGAATGGGAGCGGTCACTGCAGTACACCGCAGGGCCAGACGCAATTCATTACGGCATACGTCAATTACTATCTGCTCGGCAAGGGAAGCAAACCAGCAGGGGCGGTCAATAAGAGCGCTGCCGCCGCATTCAGTGCGTCGCAGTGGATCGATTGGACGACTCCCACACTGCAGTAGTCCGCGTATCGTTTGAGTCCTCGAGGGCCTCAGTCGAAAGAACTGGGAGCCCTCGACGGCTCGACGCGGAGTGTTGGTCATGTCGAGTGTAGGGGGTAGGCTCGACGCGTTCTGAGCAGCCGTCGACGTGTTGCGACACGATGACGCTCCATGCAGGCGGCCCTGTCGCAGCGCTGCGAAGGTCGGTGAACGCGTCTGGTTCGGGGGTGAGCCCCGCGATTACCCACCTTCACGTTGAACGCGAACGATCCCGATGATGCCGTGACGCTGTGTGGAACGGCTCACGGGCATCGAGTTCGGTGTGGTCTTCTGAGTGCCAGGTTGAACGGGTTCGGACGGGGATCGTGGCCGCACACGCGGCAGCCGGCGATTACCCACCTTCACGTTGAACACGAACGATCCCGATGATGCCGTGACGTTGTGTCGAATAGCTCACGTGGGGAGGGAACCCGTTTTCTACGTACTCAGGGCCCACGAACGAAACCCACCAGACGGATCGATGCGCGTTCGACGGGTGCTCGAAAAACTCACTGGTTCGCGCTCGAAGTAGCGTCGGATCGTAGTGCCACTGCCGCTCTACGAGCGTCGAAAACCGCTCAACGGTGTGCGGCCCGGTGTGGCTCACCGGGTAATGCGGCCAGCGATCGTGGGCCGCGCCAAAGTAGTAACGGAAATAGAAGTTATTGCCTGTCGAAAGGAGAACCAAGTCGCCGGGCTTCCAGCCACTCTTCAGCGTTTCCTCGGCGCGGCTCAGGTTCCGACGAGCGTACAGGTCAAGTTGACGGGGAATGAACCCATC
>JBLNFG010000575.1:0-5102 GCA_050263495.1 Myxococcales bacterium
CACGTTGCGTTCTGTGAACAGGTTCATCGAGCTACCAGCTTGTTCAAAGAACGCCCAAAAGACGACCGAGAACACTGTAAGGATGAGCGCAACGATGAGTCGGTCGCGTTCAACCGCATCGATACATCGTAGAAGATAGAGCACTAGCCCCACCCCCACCAAGACTCCCAATCCCGAGAGCAACCGACCAACCCACGCACCGTGTTGTACGAGCTGCCACGCGATGAGTACCGCAGCAACACTGCCGATATAGAGCCAAATCTCGCGAGATACGCCGCAGAATATGGGCGCCTTCAGCGTCGCGCGGTTCGGAGGCTCCGCCAATCCGGCAATGCGGTGTTGACCAGCAATGAAAACGGATAGTCCAATCAACATTCCCACGCCAGCGAGGCCAAACCCGTAGTGCCAACCGTAGGCGTTGCCAACCGCACCGCAGAGCGCGGGGGCGAGCGCCGCGCCAAGATTGATTCCCATATAGAAAATCGTGAAGCCCGCGTCGCGCCGGCTGTTTCCTTCCGGATACAAGCGCCCCACGATCGTAGAAATATTCGGCTTGAAGAAGCCGTTTCCAACGATTAGGAGGCCCAGTGCGAGATAGAAGCTGGGGTCGAACGCCATTGCGAAATGACCCAACGCCATCAACGAGCTGCCCAGGATGACAGAACGCTTGTAGCCAAGGAGGCGGTCGGCAAACATGCCCCCAAAGATGGGCGTCGCATAAACGAGAGCCGTGTAACTTCCGTACACGCCATAGGCCCGCTCATCAGAGAATCGAAAGTGTTGCACCATGTACAGCACGAGCAGGGCGCGCATCCCGTAGTAACTGAATCGCTCCCACATTTCGGTGAAGAACAACATGAACAGAGCCGGAGGGTGCCCCTTCGACGGCTCGTGCGTGGGGGGATGGCTACTCGGGGATGGACTCACGCTGACCATGAAGGTATCACCGCGGTTGAACATTGGAAGGGCATCGAGCTTCCAAGTTGCCGCCTGGCGGTGGGGATTTTTGTCGAACGAACTTGGGCAGTGACACAGAGACGCGGCAATCGTGCTAGCAGCAGCGAACGCTATGTCAGAACCGTCCACCCCGCGGCCCCGAGCCGTTCTCGTTGCAGTACAATTGCCTGATGTTTCGGACTCGGAACATGATGCGTCCGTCTCGGAGCTTGGGCGGCTGGTTAAGACCTTGGGATACGATGTGGCGGGCGTGGTAACGCAGCGGAGGGAAGCGTTGGCAGCCTCGGCTGTGTTGGGGTTAGGCAAGCTAGAGGAGCTTGCAGGCTATACCGACGGGTCCGGAGTCGTGCCGGGTTTCACGAAGGAGCCTGTCTCGAAAGCGCGCGCGCGGTTCGAGGCTGCTGCGGTGGGCGAGGAGGAGGATATTGACGCGGTCGACGGGTTCGACTTCGATGACGCTCGAGGCGCGGACGAAGGGGAGGAAGACCCGAGAGGGACCCCGAGAGCCGACGACAGGGACGGAGAGCGCCCCTGCTTGGTCGTTGTCGATCACGAGATCACGCCGCGGCAGGCACGCAACCTAGAGCTAGCGACGGGGGTTCAGGTGCTCGATCGCACGGGTGTCATCGTCGAGATCTTTCATCGACATGCGCAGAGCAGAGAGGCGCGGTTACAGGTCGAGATTGCACGACTTAAGTATGTGGCGCCTAGACTCAGAGAATCGACGGGGCGCAAAGAGCGTCAGCAGGGTCGGGGGGCGGGCGAATCCGCGCTCGAACTCGATCGACGCAAGATTCGAGATCGCATTTCCGAGTTGAATCAAGAGCTCGAGGCGATCGCGTCCCAAAACGATAATCGACGACATGCCCGTCAGGAGCAACTTCGGGTTGCTCTGGTAGGTTATACCAACGCGGGGAAGTCGTCGCTAATGCGTGCGTTAACGGGCAGTGACGTGCTAGTAGCGGACAAACTGTTTGCCACTTTGGACACCACAGTGCGGGCAATCTATCCGGAAACGAAGCCTCGCCTACTGGTGTCGGATACTGTTGGTTTCATTAAGAAGCTTCCACATGATCTGGTTGCGTCGTTCCGTTCGACGCTGGACGAAGCACTCGACGCGTCGCTCTTGCTGTGTGTAGCGGACGCCTCAGATCCCACGTGTGACGAACAACTCGAGGTCACCCGAACCGTGCTCAAGGAGATCGGCGCGGATACTGTCCCTTCTCTGCTTGTCCTCAACAAAGTCGACCTGCTCGACGCAGCCGGTGTTGCTGCCGTTTCGGAGAGACATCCCGGAGCCGTACTTATCTCTGCGAGAGATCCCCAACATGTGGCGAACCTACGGCAGCGTGTGATCGATCACTTCGAGTCACGGATGCAGGATGCGGAGTTCTTCATTCCGTACACGAAGCAGGCGTTGCGCAAGGAAGTGTACGGACAGGCAAGAGTTCTCGCAGAGACCTATGATGAAACGGGCGTAACGCTCCGGGTGCGCGCAATGCCAGCCGAGGTGGCGCGCTTGCGCCAAATATTTGGCTAACGGCAGGGGGTATCGAACGATTCGTAGATGGCGCGACGGCGTTGGAGCTAAGCGCTATGCCTCTACCAGTCGAGCGCCTTCTTGAGCGCGGCGACGAGCACGTCCGCCACTTTCTGGTGTGTTGTGCAACTAGGATGCCAATCACAGCCATATCCGTCAGCCTGCAGCTGCGGTTCGAGCAGGAACGTCCCTACTTTTGAGTCTCCGGCATCCCTCATCGACTTGACGGAATTCTCGATGTAGGCGCGAACGCTTGACAGATCAGCACCATTCAGCATTGGGCCATTCGTGCAAAGAATATACGCATTCGGATACTTGTCGCGAATGTGCTTGAGAAAGGCCTTGTAGGCGGTCTCGAACTCGCCTTGTGTGGGATCCTGCTGCGTACTGAAGTCGTTGGTGCCGAGGTTGATCACCACAGCGTCCGGCTGGAACTTGGAAAAGTCCCAACTGCTGTTGGCGCGGTCGGGTAGTGCGCGGTCGTAGTACGTGGGCAGGGGGTTTTTGCAGCTATCCGCGGCATCACCGTAGTTGCACACCACGCCCTTCCCTGACCAGCTGATGGTGCTGAGCTCTGCACCGAGCGAGCGCGCGGCAACTGCGCCGTACGTTAGGTAGTGATTCTCCGTATCCGCGCTGAAGCCGCAAGTCTGGTCTGCGCCTTCTACACCGTAGCCACATGAGATGGAATCACCAATCAGCTCGATGCGTCGACTTGGCGCCTGTGGTGGCTCAAGTAGAACCCCCTTGCCCAAGTCGAAACCCAAGAACTGCGACTCGCCTTGGGCGGCTTCCGTTCGCCGGTAAAGCTCGATCGTGTGTTCTCCGCCGCTCAGATCCTTTGCGATGCTATTGATTCCGTCCACCGCGACGAGCTTACCCTTGACTGTTCCGTCCACTATGACTGTGAATTCTTGCTTTCCAGCAAGCTTAACGCCGACACTGGAGCCATTGAATCGCGCCACGACGCCAGATCCAGACCACGCAAATTTGGGTCCCGCGGCGTCGGTAGTGTCCATGCGCCCAACGAGGCGCACCCCGTAGGAGTTGCCGGAGTTGGAGCTTGTTCCGCCTGCGCTGACAGTTCCGCCTGCGCTGACAGTTCCGCCCACGTTCTTCATACTCTTGGTCGTGCTCGCGCCAGGGCTCGCACCGCCGTCGCTGCGCGAGCCACCGGTTACGTTGCTGACTCCGCTAGCGCTCGTGGCGCCACCTTTTCCAACCTTCGCAGTGGTCCTTGCTGAACCGGTGCTTGTGCCTCCACGCGACTGGGTCGCGACTGTGTCGTCCTCTGCCGGCTCGGACTTTGCGGTGTTACCGCCGCGACTCTTTGCCGGCGAGCCTCCAGTTCCCTTTGCGACGGCGGCGGTTTGCCCCTGCTTCGTATTGCTCGTTGTTCCGCCAACATCACTGAGTGCGGAACTTGCGCCGCCCCTATCTTGCGTAGACGGAGCATCGACCGATGCACCGTTTGAGGCGCCGCTCGAGTCAGAACAACCGGCAAGGGCTGCGAATGCGTTGGCTCCAATCCCGAGAATGATCAACTGGCGTGTAACGGTCTTCGTGAGGCGACTAGCACTACGCGCGGAGAGCATCATCGTGGAAGATCCTTGTCGAGGGGTTTGGTTCGCAACGCGGCAGGGACGCCATGAACGCCGCGGTCCTTACTCTGACACAGCAATGGTGAGCCGATGCGAGACTATGAGGCCATCTTTGCGTGAATTAGCTACTGCTTTTGTCGCCCGCACACCGTCGCACACGGCGCCAATTGCAGTCAGCTCAAGAATATTGAGCATCACCAGCATTCCTGGGCACATCAGTACCGGTATGCCGGTTTGGGGGAGACAACGTGGTTGGCGGTGTGGCGCGATCGCCGAGGTGGCGTGCGGGACGCTGTCGAACCACGGAGCGCGGCAACACGCGGACTCGCGTTGTGCGTTGACCCAAAGTAGCCTTGGTTGTTCGAACTCGCGACGAGTCTAGTCGATATCTTCCAGCGTACCGCCCACCGCCCGTTGCATTCCGCCCATCGTGACGGGAGCCGCGGGAAGTTGACGACATTGATGCGGCGAGAATCCGTGAGCGAG
The DNA here is from genome assembly GCA_050263495.1 of Myxococcales bacterium. Lineage (GTDB taxonomy): Bacteria > Myxococcota_A > Polyangia > Polyangiales > Polyangiaceae > FEN-1139. Next base: position 4,585 of record JBLNFG010000575.1, read on the forward strand.
AGATAGATTAACACTTCCCGAGATCCGAGATGGCAAACCCCATTTGTGCGCGTCGCGTAGGGGAGAAGAGTCTTATCCGCTGCATTGCGGTGGGCTGCGACGCACAAAGGATTGCTCACGTTTCATGACGTTGCCGAGAACCAACGACGAGGCACGCGCTGCCGTCGAGCAAGCCGTGATGCGAGCAAGCCGCAGTTACATCGCGGGCGCGAATGCACGAAGCTGTTACCGAGAGGTCGTCGCGACGAGCCAGAGAGCCAGAGAGCCAGAAGTGAGATGGCCGGCACGAAGCTCGGACAAGCTGCGGCGTGACATGCCGCAGAGCGCAGGCGCAGGCGCGGAGCGCCAGTTCGGCGAGCGGGGGCGTGCGTTAGAGCGCGGAAGGCAAAAAAAAAGCCCTAACCTTGCGGTTAGAGCTTTTTCACAATTAGCCCGGCAGCGTCCTACTCTCCCACACAGCAACCCATGCAGTACCATCGGCTCCGAGAAGCTTGACTTCCGAGTTCGGAAAGGGATCG
>JBLNFG010000576.1:0-3360 GCA_050263495.1 Myxococcales bacterium
GACCCATTCGCGATGATTCGCGCCTGAGGGCCCAGCAGTCGGCGGCGGATGTAACCAGAGCCTAAATGTTCAGGGGTCTTCGAGCTATCGAAGCCAAGCCCACAACATGGATGTGCGCGCGAGGGTCGGCCCCGTGTGCAGTGATTGCATCGCGACGGCGAATGCCATGACGCAACCGAAGAATGCCAACGGCCCCAAGATGCGCGCCCTTCGCTCCAACGCGCTTGGGAAGCGTGCGAAGCCCCCGAACACGGCAAGCGTCATACCAAACAGACCATCGAGCAGTAGGCTCGACAACATGGGAGCCTGGCCGAAGCGTCGAATGAACGCGAGCATGGAACCCGCGCTCAACGCCAAAGAGACAGCGGCCCCGATCGCCATCACGGTCCATCCGAAGTTCACTCGACGTTTAAAGGTGGAATGCACGCTGACGAGCGCCTGGTTCGCGGCAGCCCACGCCACTAAACAAATCATCGCGGACGCAACGGCATAGGTTGCGGCACCAAGGGGACGGTGGTGCGTATGTTGAACGAGGAGTGTTCCGAGCTGCGCCAAGGGACCGATCGCAAAACCAACGCCGATCAGCAGTGCAGGGGTCCGTCGGGGTAGGGGGCGCGCAACTCGTACGCAGGCGGTTAGTACGCCAAGTAGCATTCCGTACAAGCCCAACGCCGCCAGCCACACCATGGCCGTCTCGCCCGTACCTGCGCTGACGCGCAAAGCCACAGGCACCGCGAGTAGGCTGCCACCCACCAATCCAAACAAGAGCCCCTCGCCGAGCGCGATCCCCGATGAGGGGGGAAGCGCGTAGTGCTGGGTTGGGGGCCCGCTGATCTGATAGCGGGAAGGAGGCGAAACGGAGAAGTTGGTCATAGCGTCTAGGTGCGGATTGGGAGCTTACGAGGTGCGCAATTCGAGCCAAATACGTCGTGTCTGCTGTTCGGTGAGGTACCCGCGCTTCAGGAACCAGCGGATAGCGCGATCGAGTGTCTCCTTAAAGGGACGGTGGCGGTAGCCGAGCTCGTGCTCTGCTCGGTCACTGCGAACCCACAGGTACTTGTTTACGCGGCTCTTGACCGTGCGTCGGCTGATGAGCGGCGCCTCGCCGGTCCAACGCGCCATCAACTCCATTAGCGTCGCGGCGGCAGTCATCGTCCGGGGCCCGAGATGCATCCCTGGTCCTGCAAGACCCGTCATGTCGCTCAGGGTGGCGAACAGCTGCTCGAAAGTAATGTTGTCGCCTCCAAGGATATATCGACCGCCAATCTTGCCGTGTTCCATCGCGAGCACGTGACCCATCGCGACGTCGTCGACGTCCACGACGTTGAAGCCGCCATCGAAGACGGGCATGCGAAAATCGGGATTACGGCGCAAGTAGTTCAGTAGCAAACGACCATTGGGCGTGGGCTTGACGTCGCCAGGTCCAAACAGTGCAGCGGGTAGCACGCTGATAACGGGCAGTCCCTGTTCTTGAGCCTGGCTGACCACCTTCTGCGCCGCTAGCTTCGAGACGTAATACGTCTCAGGGTCGGAGACGTTGAACTCGTGGCTTTCGTCGAAAGACTGCGGACCATCGCTGGTCCCGAGTACTCCGACGCTGCTCGTAACGACGATACGCTCAATCTGCCGCTGTCTTGCCGCGTGCAGGACATTTTGGGTACCTTGGACGGCGGGCGCCATCACCGTTTCGGGATTAGGCGCCCACATCGAGAAGTTGCTCGCGACATGGAACAAGCGATCACAGCCCGCTAACGCGCGAAACACGCTGTGGTCGATCAAGACATCGCCGTAAGTGAGTTCGAACAGATCACGCGGCAAGTCTTGAAGCATGTCTAGGTTGGCGCCGGCGCGCACCAAACCCTTGACGCGTTCGCCGTGTGCAACCAACTGCTTGACGAGGCGCGACCCGAGGAATCCCGAGGCGCCAGTGACGAGAATGGCAGGATTGCTAGTCATGGCTCCTATTTGGCTCCGTTACTCGCCGTGGCCATGGGCGCTGGGGCGGTGCAGCGTGGTGGGGCAGCGAGTGCAGCTTGTGCAGCCTGCTTGGTTCCAAGCGGCGTGTCCTTGCCGCCGAGCAGCGGCTTTAATCTGGCAGCGAGATCTCTCGGATGCAGCTTTGCCAAGGCGTCGAGCGCGCTCACGGCAACCGCGCGCTCGGGCGGATCGGGCACGGAACTTCGAAGCATCTGCGCGGCGTCGGTCAGCTTGTCGAGCGCGCGATCGTAGCAGATGTCGCCGAGCGCTCTGGCTGCAGCCACCCGTACCTCGAAGCGCTCCTTTTTGTCTGAGAGCAGATCGAGCAAGGGTTCGCCTGCCGTGGTTGTTCGGCGCGCGCCGACGGCATCTGCGGCGGCAGACTTGACCAACCATGACTCATCCTCGAGCGCGTCCACCAAGGCTTGATCCGTCGCCGAATCCCGGGGTTGAACCGCGAGCGACTCCGCCGCGGCGACGCGCACGAGCGGCCAAGTGTCGTCCTTGAGACGTTTCCTCAAGGCCGGGATCGCGGGCGCCTTCTTGTAACCCGAGAGCGTCTGCGCTGCAGCCTGACGGACGCGCACGTCCGAATCTTCGAGCGCCGCAATCAGTTCGTTCGCAAATCGATCGATCTGCACCGCAGCGCGGACGGCCTCGGTGCGCAGTGGACCGCTCGGATCCGTGCGCATCATCAGCGCAAGCTGTTGTGCCAAGGCCGGGTTTTGGTCGCAGACCAGATGCGCTGGCGCCAAGAGAAGATACTTGGTTCGAAAATCGGCACCAGCTACCAGCAGCCGCTGAATGCTGGCCGCAGCTGGTTGCGAGTACTCGGAGAGTTGCTTACCAAGGGCGCGCAACAGATCGACCGATGCCTGGGGAGGCAGATCGGTGCGCGCCAAGAGTTCGAGGATGACGGGTTTCGACTTCGGCGAGCGCGCAGCTTGACTGATGACGTCGCGTAACACGCGGCGTTGTTTGGCAGGACCAACGAGGCGCGGCACCAGCAGCTGTAACGCCTTCTCCGGTGCAACATCCGCCAAGATCTCGGCGAGCGGTCGCAACTTGGTGGGGCCCATGTTGGCGATAGCAGACTCGATGGCGGGAATGGCGGGTGGCCCGCAGCGCCGTAATCGATCGATGGCGTGCAATCGATGCGCCTCGACGCGGCTGACGAGTGCCTTGATGTAGACAGCGCTCGATTCAGCGCACGGCGCATGATCGAGCACGTCGAGCGCCACGCGTCGGCCCCCTTCGTCGAGCCCATCGAACGCCTTGGCGACCGCCGAAAATGCCTCTGAGCCTAGAGCAGACAGCACCGTTCCTGCCGCATCCGCGCGCGGTCCACCACCGGCAAGTGCACCCACTAGGTTGTCAATCGAA
>JBLNFG010000577.1:0-5766 GCA_050263495.1 Myxococcales bacterium
CGCACTCTCCGGATTTGTTGCTAGAGAACGGGTTGTTGCTGATCTATAGTCGGAGTCGTGTTGCCTTCCTTGCGCAAGAAGCACTTCGAACGTTGGCTTGGTGGATACGTTCGGCAACGAGTCAGGTCACTCATGGCTCCGCGCGCGATCGGGACAAAGCACCTGCTGCTAGCCGTGTGTGATCACTACGAGCCATTGTGGCGTTCTGCGTCGCCCGAGCTTGGTCTGCAACGTGTTCGACGTTGGCATGAGGATTACCCTAAGCTGGCTGGCAGCTTTAGGGATGGGGACGGACGCGCTCCTCAGCACAGCTTCTTCTTTCCGGGCGAGGAATACCGTCCGGAATATTTCGATTTGCTCGACGATCTAGTCAAGCAAGGCGCAGGCGAAGTGGAGCTGCACCTCCATCACGATCACGACACGGAGGCAGAACTCCGCCAGAAGATCTTGCGTTATCTTGTGTTGTACGGACAGCGCGGTCACTTAAGTCGAGCAACGGACGGGAGATACCGATACGCGTTCATTCACGGGAATTGGGCTCTGGCCAATGGGCGCCCCGACGGACAATACTGCGGGGTAGATACGGAGCTAGCCGTTCTATTCGAGACAGGCTGCTACGCGGACTTCACGTTTCCGTCGTGCCCAGACATCACCCAGCCCAATCACGTCAACGAGATCTATTGGCCCCTAGGGGACCTACGTCGTGCTCGCAACTACGAGAACGGAAGAGTGGCTCGCGTTGGTGAATCGTTTAACGACCGGATCCTTCTCGTCACAGGTCCACTTGCACTTTCGGTTGGATCCAAAGGGAAGCCCCGGATCGAGTACTCCGCGTTACAGGCCGGCGATCCACCTACGCCCCGTCGCGTGCGTACTTGGGTGAATCAGGGCATCCATGTACTGGGTCGCCCTGAGTGGGTGTTCGTCAAAGTGCATACGCACGGGGCACCGGAAGCTCAAGCTGCTTCGCTGCTAGGCGAGCACGGTCGCATGCTTCATCGTGAATTGGCATCCAAGTACAACGATGGGCGAAATTGGGTTCTACATTACGTGACGGCGCGTGAACTTTACAACGTAGCGCGTGCTGCAATGGACGGACATTCGGGCAATCCCAACGACTATCGAGACTACTTGCTTGCCCCGCCTCCGATACGAGCCGCAACATCGAGTTAAGGCCCATCGCAAGACCGAGCCAAGCTCCCTTTCGACGAACTAGGACACACCATGTGGACAGCAGGTTTCGCTTACTGGCTTTCAATGGGTACTGTTTCATACACTTATGCAGGCTATCCGTTGCTGGTCGTGCTGTTGTCCAAAGTGCGTCCCAAGTCCGTGGCAAAAGCTGCGATACAGCCTAGTGTTTCTGTCGTCGTGGCGGCTCACAATGAGGCACAGAACATCGGAACAAAAATCGAGAACCTGCTTGCGCTCGATTATCCCAAAGAGAAGCTTCAGATTATCGTTGCATCGGACGGAAGCACGGATGAAACGAATAGCATTGTCGAAGCCTATGCCGACCGCGGTGTGGTGCTTGTTCGCTTGAAGCAAGCTCGAGGCAAGCCTAGCGCGCTTAACGAGGCCGTAAGCTGTGCGACAGGCGATGTGGTCGTGTTTTGCGACGCCCGTCAGAGGGTTGATGCTAATGCGATCTCAGCGTTAGTGGCATGTCTGGCCGATCCAACTGTTGGATCCGTTAGCGGTGAGCTTCACATGGAAGACACCAAGGGTCCCGGAGCCTACTGGAAGTACGAAAAGGTGATCCGCAACGCAGAGAGCCGCGTTGGATCGGTGCCCGGAGTCACCGGAGCATTACACGCCATGCGTCGTTCACTCTTTGAGCCAATTCCGAGAGATGCGATTCTTGATGATATGTTCACGCCCCTCCAAGTCATGCTCAGGGGCTACCGCGTCGTGTTCGAGCCCGAGGCCAAGGCGTTCGATCGAGAAGCCGACACTAAGGACGAGTTCCGTCGCAAAGCTCGCACGCTCGCGGGGAACTACCAATTACTCTCGTATCTCCCTGATCTGCTCAATCCCCTACGCAATCGGATCTTCTGGCAATTCACATCACATAAGTTGCTGCGCCTGATCTGCCCGTTTGCCCTGGTGTCTTTGTATCTATCTAACGTTGTACTCGTCCTCAGCCCCTCGCCGGGTTGGCCAATCTACGTGATTAGCCTTGGTGGTCAGTCTGTCGCGTATGCACTCGCGATCTACTCTCAGATTTCCGGGAAGAGCACGGGCAAGGCGGCACGCCTTGCGCACACGTTCGTTGTGCTCAATGCGGCGGCTGTAGAAGGTCTTAGGCGCTACCTCCGAGGCGACTTCACCTGGACCGGGAGCGCTAACTGAGCACCGGCTCAAACGAGAGCTTCGACTGGCGCCACTCGCGAATAGGCCCAAAAACCCAAGCGCTTCGCGCGCGGATACGAGCCCCTACTGCCGCGTGAGTCTAGATGGCAAACGCCTGTAGGCCTGTTCCGCCAAGCGTAAAGCCGTGTGCCCGATCGATCCCTTGAGCGGTTCGAGTTGGGTGCCCCACGCCAGCTTGGAGGGATCCAGATCAGCGAACCCGACTGTGTGAAAGCTATCGCGCCTCCGCGCAAGGAACTCGCATAGCTGTCTAAAGCGCCTAATTACAAGCCGATCGGCTTGTGGGTGCGATGGATTCTGTCGCCTTTGGCGCAGTAACTCGAAGCTATGTGAGACAATCACGAACGTATATCGGTTCTGCATGGCAGCCTCAGTCATGGCGTGCGAAAGCTCTCCGGCCGAGTTTGCGCAGATTTGGGCGTGTCGTGGTGGAAAGGGGCGCCGATGCCAAAAGGAAATTGGCACCTCCCCAACTTCTGCTTCGGGTGCGGTCCGATATCGCCACCCACCTAGAGCGAGGTCTTGGAAAGACATTGCGGAGCACGGATTAAGACTCGTGTCATAGCGGATTTGCAGCTTTGCCAGGGCTTTCAGGGTATCGCTGTTGGCGGCGTAGTCACCAGCCCGGAGCGCACACAAGTTCTGTGCGCCTGCGGCACGCAGGTTAGTTGCTGCAGTGCCAATCAGCTCCGTCTGTTCGTCGAGTGAGAACTCTCGGAGCGTCTGCCGTCCTCGAGCCTCAAACGGAGGGCTTGGCATCCATGCCAACCATTCTGGATGAACGTGAATCTGAACTTCGTGCCCCCCAGCCACGATCTCGTGCACAATGCGCCGCAGGGGCTCGATGCCAACGGCCGATGCAAACAAGCCCTCGACGAAGAATACCGCTCTAAGCCCGTGCGCATTCAATACTGCGATCTGATGGCTGAGACCAAAGCTGCCGTCCTCAGTGACGCCATAAATGTCGCGATCGAGATCGCGACGCAGCCCGTCCTCTCTCCACGTTGGCAGAAGTGGATACACCTCGGTGTCGATCGTGAGAAGTACGTTTAATGCCACGTTGTCCTTACGATACCTCAGTACGCAAAGTTCCATCAACGGATGAATGGCTCGATTAGCGAACTCCTTGCGCGAGCTCTGTCGAGCTGGAAGCCTAACCGCGCGTAGGAAAGGCTGGAATTGCGAGGTCGGGTGCTAATTACCCAGACCCCACGCTTCGCGTGGAATCGCGCAGCGGTCGCACCCGGCGCAGCGCCTCTAGCAGCTCGGCACGCCGGCTCGTTGTTGGCTCCACCAAGGGCAATTCGGCGGATTCCCGGCGCTCGAATCCGAAGATGCGCTCGAATGCCCGTGCCAGACCGTCGTCCGTGTGGTGCAAACCTCGGTGGTCCGCAACGTTCGCCCGATACACAAGCGTGCCGTCCTCGAGTTGCTCTTGACCTTCAGCTTCCGAACTGCGAAGCAAAGCAAAGCTGGGGGTGTCGCCGCGACTGCAGATTGTGAGATGGCTCGCCAGCACTAGCGCATAATCCGCAACTCGATATCCAGCGCAGAGGCGTTCTTCCTTGGTGAGGTTCAGGACCAATAAGCGAGACGCCGCAGAACGACATACCGCCGCGCCAACTTCGCCCGACACCAATGTGCTGAGAGTGCTGGTATAGAAGCTGCCGGGGCCCATGATGATGACATCTGAATCGAGGATCGCCTGAATCGCCTCTGGGTTTGGGAGCAGTGCCCCTACGACGGTTGCGACTAGCGGTGACGCGACCGAACGTTCCACATTGAGTTCGCCCTCGACCAGACCCAGCTTCCTGTCACACACTACGAGTGCACCTGGTTCCTCAGAAGCCGGAAACGCCCGGCCAACACAGGAGAGCCCTGCGGCCACCCAATCCCCTGCCGCCTGCAAGCTGCGAGACATCAGATAACGCTCTGCGAGGACGAGATTGCCCCGGCAGCGGCCAACTCCGCGCGGGGATTTCAGCCTGTCTTCGAGCATTTCGGCCATTTCGAAATCGAGAGCCAGAGCTGACAGGCAGCGCCGCAGGTCTCCCGGTGCGGGCATGCCGTATTCGCGTCGCAATTCACCCGAACACCCACCGTCGTCAGCCGTTGCAACTACGGCACTGATCGAACATCGGAGACGCCGCAATGCCCTGAGCACGATGGCCTGGCCGTGGCCACCACCAATCGTAGTGACGCGCGGCACGCGCGAATGCGTCGCGGACATCAGGTGCGTCGTGTGTGCATCCGACGGGGTAATGCTACGGGGCTTTGTCACCGCTCCCTCGTGATCTGTTGGCAGAGGGTGCGCTGGGCGACCCGAGCGAACCCATGCCAGTCCCGCGCCGATCCGCGCCGTCCACGCGCTGAGCTCCTGACGCTGGCACGGCGTAGAATGTGCGCGGTGGCCAATGGCCACTCACCGTCAGCATGATCGTGTTTCGAGCGAAAGATGGAGCAAGCGTCGAGAAATTACCCCGGTTCTTTTGCTCCATGTGTGAAAGAGTAAGGGACGCTTCGGGCAGGTCCTCGCCGGGCACATAACGGAATCCCGCTTGCGCCAACCATACGTTGGTTCGGGTGGAACCCACTCGCTGATCGATGGTAAGAATCTGATTCGCAGATATTCCGCCGCTTGCCACTGCACTGAGATGGGCGGCTCTCGAAAGTGGTGAACTCAAAGAGAGCTGCGCTGAATCGGAGAGGAACATTGCTCCCGTCAAGGGACTCGCATTCACTGTTCGGTCATAGGAAAGCGTCCCGCTTAGCTCCTCCCTTTGCCACAGTGCAGAGAGGCCCCAGCGGGGTCCAGTGTAGCTCTTTGATTCAAGATTGAGCGCCGTCACCACTCCGAGGCGTCCTTCACAGGACCACTCCACGCTGAGGTCATGTCTGTATCGCGCGTAATGATCCAGAATCAATTGCCGCCGCGTGAGCGATGTCCCTTGGGAGCTGATGTAGCCGGCATCTTGAAATGTCGGCGTTTCAAGCCGCAATGGTATCGAGCTTAGCCAGAAGTACGTCGCGGAGCTCTGTAGCCCTAGCAGATGGCGTTGGACGCTATAGTTGAGTCCAAGCCCCAGGCTCGCGAGATAACGGATCGGCTGATCCACTGTGCCCGCGAGCGTTTCGGTTCGACTAATGCCCGTAGACTGCCTGCCGACCCAGCGTTCGCTGAATTGGTGGCCCCATTCCTGGTTCGCGCCAAGGCTTAGCATCCGAGCTCGCCCGTCTGACAACGCGGTGACCCCCAATCCGGTGGGGGTATTCAAGCTTGCCGCGCTAGTCATGCGAGACGCGTTGAGCGCTACGAACAACTCATCCCGTGGGCTTAAGGACCAATAGCCTTGTCCAAGCCCAACATCGCCACTCATGCTGGACGGGCCATTG
>JBLNFG010000578.1:0-2798 GCA_050263495.1 Myxococcales bacterium
CCTGTCGCTCGAGGAACCCCGCGAACTGCGTCCCAGCACCTGCCGTCAACCGAAGGGCACGCACAAACGTATTGGCGACTGACCCGACCATCTGTGGTCGATCGTTCATCCAATGCCAAAGGTAGGCCCCGGTGGCGTTTCCGTCGGCGTTACTGGATGGCACCTGACTGACGTCCTGGGCCTTCTCGTGCAACTGCAAGACGTAGGCGGATTTCAGCAGCGCGACCTGCGCGGACTCGTAGGTAAGACCGCGCAGCAGCATTTGCTCTCGCGTCGTCAAGGTCAGCGTATCGGCCCCCTCGAGCAACGAATTGAGCCGCTGAGCAAGACACAAGCCGATCTCGCCGTAATAGATCATCTTGTACGCTGACGACTGAAGGAACAGGCGTGAGTTCGCGGGAGTAATCGCAAATGAGGTTTGTTGCCCCATCCAGTCCACCAGACTGGCTAGCGGCGTGCTCGAATTGTAAGGACTCAACACCAGGGCCTGCTTGAGGTTGCCGTCCGCGTCCATGTTGCAGAGAGGGCTCTGCCGACGGTGGGCCCACTCCAACTGCGATGGTGGGTACGCGACCGAGCCGCTGCTGTCGTCGTACTCGTCGAGCGGGCACGGATTCTGGTCGATAGCCATGGCGACCCGACCTAGCGCATAGCTCCAGTCCGCCATGCTGGGGTAGAGCCCGGGCTGAGCTAGTTCAAAGTCGAGATCGGTGCCCGCGATTTCGCTGACGCACTGAGCGTACTCGTCTGCCACCAACAACTCCGCATGATGACCATCCCAACCAGAGAGGGGTAAGTTCGTACGAGGATCCCTTCGGATCGGGTACTGCCCAGAGCCGTCTCTCTCCTGCTCCACCTGGACGGGATACGCAACGGAGGCGCGCTTTTGTAGCATTGACGCCTGCTCCGCTACTGCCGCTGTCTCGACGGCTCCCATCTCGCCGTCTTCGAATGCACAGCCCGAAGCCACTGCCACGAGCACTATCGCAGTAATACACTTTTTCATCGCCCATTCTCCTAATCAGTGGCTACTTCTCAATGACGCACCGAAAGCCATACGCCTCGGGGCTCAACCGCACTTGCGATGCTTGCTTCGTCTTCTCGGCGGACGCGGTACCCACCGCGAACGGTTTCACCGAGTCGATGGAGCCCGGATTCATCCCAACCACGAGACAATGCTGATCGCGACTACACGCAGCAAAGGGACTGTGGTCGTACCCCACAACCAATTCCGCGGGCGTGATCAGCACATCCTGCATCCCGGAATCGCTCGCTGCCCCCGCTGGATGCCGGCCTGTTACCATCGCCCCCGCATCCGTTGGGTCACAACCGTCCGGCACTTCGGTATGGCCGGCATTGACTAGGAATCTCGCTGTTCCCTCGACACTCTTCGGGTGTTGGGCACAACTCGCGCGATTGCCTCCCCACGGATATTCCTGCACGCTCGGTCCCCTTGCCGCCCTAAGCCACTCCGCAAGCGTCGGCAACCTTCCGCCCACCCACTCACAGTACTTCTGCGCGTTTTCGCGCCCTACACAGATCGCTGCAGCTTCGTCCGGACCCGCAAGGGCTGCTCTCGCCAATCCCGGATCGGAGCACTCCTCAATGTCGGGTGACTTACAGATCCCGGCCGCCTCGCACGCACGAAATTGCTTCTTGGTGATCGGGACTGCGGAGATCTGGAAGGCTCCTGTTTTCTCTGGTACTCGAGCCGTTCCACGCACGAAGCCGACCGTCGTCTCCCCAGCGCCCACCGACACGAGTGCACCTCGTGCCTTAACGTTAATGGGTGTGGCCTTGCCTGGCTCATCACCGCAGCCAACTACCGCTAGCGCGCAAGCGCAGAACAGCAGCAGCTCCACGCGCGCAGTAGCTTGATCTTTGTTTTTGTTGGTTCGTCGCGGTTTTCGCGCGACAGTGCTCCGCCGCACGACCTTACGTAATGCGTAATCGCCCATAGTTGCCTCGGTTTTCGGGTACGCCAATCCACGACGCACCCATCGCTGACAAAGCTTGCGCCTAACTTCTCAATTCAGTGATTGTGATTTGGTATCAGTACTGTGTGTGGTGAGTTGGTTGGGGACCGCGGACTACCGCTCGCGAGACGTGGATATGTCGTTCTCGAATGTTCAGTCGGCATCGAAGGTCGGGCTGGAGAGTCTCAGTTCTCAACTCCCGATTCGGTCACTTGAAGCGGTCATTCGCCAGAGGAGGTTGCTAAGCTCCTCGCCAGTCTTGTTGGCTGAAGAAGACACTCTGTTGGTGAATTCGTTTCTTTTGCTCTGAAACTCAGAATCTGAATCTTATTTGCTCAATCCTCCAATTTCGGTCACTCGAAGAGTCGTTCCCGGCAATCGCCATCTACCCTTCGATTCCCAGAACCCGTCGGGGCCGCAGCGTAGAGATCGGACGCGCAGGCCGTCAACGCGCGAGAACATCCTGTTGGCGTCCCCCGCGGACCCACCCATCCTCGCCGACGCGTTCTCATGGTTATCGTCCTCGTTGTATTCGTAAGGTTTGGGTCAGGCGCTGTTCTTACGAACATCGCTGCACAGGACGGGCTTGAATGTTCGTGCGGTCGGTTGAGAGCGCCAACTGTGAGATCGCATAGCCATCTCCTGGCTAGAATGAGGGTCTTGCCCGTTCATGAAGACCTCTTCGGTCGCGCGAGGCGATTCGTTGTCACTAATCGTCAGTGCCCGGCACTTTTGTTCCCGAGCCGGATCTCAGTAATGGAGGTCTGCACCGACGGCGCGCTTGCCGGTAATGCGGCGACATCGACTCCATAGGAGGCGGTA
>JBLNFG010000579.1:0-3247 GCA_050263495.1 Myxococcales bacterium
TACCTTGGTGTCGAGATTGGCCAGCATGCCACGCACATGTCCCGCTCCCACGACCGCGACGATCTTCTTGCCCGGCGCGTTCACGATCGAATCGATTAGGTACTGATCGCGCTCATCAATCAGCGGCCGCTTGAGATCCGGCATCTCCTTGGCCAGCTCGTCGAGTACTTCGGAGATCGTGTCGCGATCCCGGAGCGCGTCGATTTTTTCGGCTGCAATCTCCTCGACGGCGAAGGGGATCATCAACAGCATTCCGACCAAACGCGACTTATTCCAGAAGCCCAGTTGATGCCAAGTGCGCTTCAGAGTGGCTTGAATGTCGCGATCAGCCAGTACTAGCCGCGCCCCGATGGACTCGGCGGCTTTGACTGCCGCCAGCAGCTCGGCACCTGGCTTGACCCCCATGCTCTCCCCGATCTTGCGTTGATATGCCGACAACGCCAGGTTCGAGATGAAGTAAAGAACCCTTTTTTGTCGGATGATCTGGAAGAGGTCGAGTCTTCGCCAACGCGATTCATCCATCATCGAGTCGTAGCGCGGCTGATCCAGTTCCACGCACACCGTGTCTGGCTCCACTTCGGCGATGACCCGCTTCACCTCATCGACGCTGTTCTGCGACACATGGGCGGTTCCGATCAGGTAGATCTCGCGCCCTTGATGTTCGATGCGGGTAACAGTGCCAGACGGTGCCACGTCGCGAAAGCTAGTGCGGTGTGAGCGGTTCGGCGAGGCCTTTGTGGAAAATGTAGGAATTGTTGCAGCGGCTTGCGCTGTTCGAGTATTCGTCGAATGCTCCGCGACGTGTTCTCCCAGCAGACCGAGTTCCCGAACGAGCCGAACCAGTTGGCTCGAGCTAGAACCCAGCTGATTCGTACAGGTCGCCCGCTGCTCGATCTCACTCCGTCGAATCCGACGGCTGTCGGGCTCAGTTTTGGGTCTGATTGGCTGCAGCTGTTGGCGCGGTCGAAATCGCTCGCCTACGATCCGGAGCCGTTCGGTGCGTTGGCTGCCAGACAAGCCGTTGCGGCGCGCTGGAAGCACCGAGGCGAAGCCGTGCCCGCGGAACAGATAGTGCTCTCCGCGAGCACCAGCGAGGCGTACAGCCACCTGTTCAAGCTGCTCTGCAATCCAGGCGACGAGGTGCTCGTTCCGCAACCTAGCTATCCCCTCTTCGAGCATTTAGCGCGTTTGGAGCACGTGCACTTGGCTGGATATCGTCTGGGCTACGACGGATCCTGGTACATCGATCTCGACTCACTCCGGCGCGCCCAGACCACACGCACGAAGGCCGTCATTCTGGTCAGCCCAAACAACCCCACCGGGTCGATTGTCAATGAAGACGAGCTGAAGGTAATTGCCGCCCTAGGTCTTCCGGTGATCTCCGATGAGGTGTTTTCGACGTTTCTCTTCGGCAAGAGCCGGACCCGCTATGAGTCCGCCATCGGAATCGACTCGACCCTGGTGTTCGTGCTCGACGGACTCTCGAAGTCGCTGGGGCTACCCCAGTGCAAACTCGCCTGGACGAGCGTGGTGGGTCCTAAAGGCTTAGTCGAACAGGCTTTGTCACGCATCGAAATCATCGCGGACGCATTTCTCAGCGTGGCAACTCCGATTCAATACGCGTTGCCCGAGTTGTTGGAAGACGAGCATGACCGCCATTCAGTGATCATCTCTCGACTGGAGCAGAACCTGAACGTGCTTGAGCAGCTGGTGCGCGGGAGTGCCGCTACTGCGCTCGCAACAGAGGGCGGTTGGAGCGCCGTCCTACAACTTCCAAGTACTCGAACGGAATCCGAATGGGTTCTGACGCTGCTCGAACAAGACGGAGTCTGGCTTCAGCCGGGTTGGTTCTTCGACTTCGAGCGCGAGTCCTTCGTGGTAGTAAGTCTGCTGACGCCGAGCGAAGATTTCAAAACCGGTATCGAACGTTTGGTCCGGCGCGTGAATCGCGAATAGACGCGTTCATCGAGAACAGAGCTAGACGTCTGGGCCAACGCAAACGGCGCGATCCGCTCCCCAAGGAGTTGGATGCGCGCCGTTCTGCTGAGCGACACGAGTGGAGGCTAGAGCGCGTCTGTCGCGTAGCTCGAAACTGGATCGGCGTTGCCCGCCTGCTCTGCTCCGCTCATGACGTTCCCATCGCAAATCGCCTTAGCCGCGGGTGCGGCGTCGAACCCTACGACCGAGTAGTAATGCCGTGGCTAGTCCGAGCCAACCCAAACCAACTACCGAATTTGTCTGGTTGCCTGGCATGCGGCAACCGCAACCACCCGGCTTCTTTTTCACCTGCTCGGCGTCGACGGCGTCGCCGCTGTCTTCAGCAGGGGCTGCGGGCTCCTTTTCGGCGGCTGCTGGCTCAGACTTCTCCGAATCGGCCTCTTCCGCCTTCTTTTCCCCCTTTTTCTCGTCTGCCTTCTTCTCGTCGCTCGCACCACTGTCCGAGTCGACCTTCTTCTTTTTCTTGCTCTCACCCGAGAACACGAGGCTACGACGGTCGATGACCTCGTTTTCGCCGTCCAGAATCAACGTCGCCGGTTGACCGATGACGGAATCATTGCGAGCGTCCCGCACGGTGACTTTGTACTCGCCGCACTCGAACCCGTGGTCGCGATTGATCTTGAAGGAGAACTGAGTGCGATTCTCGATCTTGCCGGCGCGCGGATCGAGAAACCCGATGTCCACGCTTTCTACGATGGGAAGCTTGCCTTCCATCGGGACGTTGCGTACGAGCAACTTGTCGCCGTCAACCATCGACCGCTCGTAGTACACGGTTTGCAGAAAGACGAACTTGGTCGGGACGGAAGGGACATCGGGCGCTCTCGGCAGAAACACCTTGAGCTCGATATTCCAAGAATTCCCGTCGCTGCGCGGCTTAATCTTCTTGCTTGCCCACTCGATGCGACCAGCCGCCAAGGCAAGTGCCGACACCAGCAGCACCAATAACCCCATGGCAAGGGCCATGAACTTTCGCTGCCGACTCTTCGATCCAAAAAGGAACATCGTGACCTCCAGGCGCCTTTGCGGGGCGCGCTACTTGTAACGCGATCTCGCCCCGTTTGGTTAGGCCTTTTGGCCGCATTGGTGATGGGCGGGAGCCGAAGGCTAAACGAAACTCGTGCCTTCGCGAACCCCCGTTCGTTCGAGTGCCATCAGAATCTCTTCTTGTGCTGGCGCTGACGCACTAGCGCTCGTCGTGCCACGGCGCACTCTCGAGTTCCGGCGGAGGAGCTGGGATAGTGTCGTGGTT
>JBLNFG010000580.1:0-2896 GCA_050263495.1 Myxococcales bacterium
TTCAACTTCGTAGCCATTATTTTAGCCCTCAGAAGTTTTGGGGTCTGGAGCTTCGTAATTGCGTTGCTGGTGCGCTCCGCCCTTGGAGCCGTCCTAATTCAGTGGGTAAGTCATTGGCGCGTAGGATGGGCCTTCGATTGGCATCGAATCCGCGTGCACATGGCATTTGGCGTACCCTACCAAGCGGTCAATTTCATTTCGCTGATTAAGGACAGCATCACACCGGTAATGGTTGGCAGCCTAGCTGGGCTGGCTGCGGTCGGATACATCAGCTGGGCCGGAGTCATTGCCGCGTATTCAGTGCTCGCCCTGATGGTGTTTCAGAAGGTCTACCTCCCTGCGTTTTCGCGCCTTCAGGGCGATCGCAAGGGGCTCGGGGAATTCATCGAACGAGTCGTCTGGGCCACCAATGCCATTTGCGCCCCTCTCGCTCTACTCATGCTGGTGCTGTTCGAACCATTCACTGTGTTGATTTATGGAAGCAAGTGGTTGGAGGCGAAGCCGTACTTCTACCTGCTTTGGGCCGCGAATCTGTTCGTTCCAACCGCAACACCAATGCTCGGGCTTCTGAATGCCCTTGGTCGCGCTAAGACGTCCATGCTCTTCGCTTTCGTCTGGATGGCAGGAACCTGGGCGATCGGTGCTCCCTTGATTCTGGCTTTCGGCGGGATTGGTTTTGCTATTGCAAACGCCGCGATACAACTCACCAACCTTGCCCTTTTCAGGACTGCCCAGCGACTAGTACCGTTTCGGATCTTGATTCCGATCCTTCCTGCGTGGTCGGTAGCGGCCGCTGTTGCTGGATTGGTGTGGTTGGCACAGCGTTACTTGCCTGTCCGAAACCTGCCAATGCTGGCGGTCTACGTGCTCACGGGCGTCGGAGTCTATCTGCTCGGTTTGAAGCTGATCGACGGCGATTCGATCCAAAAAATGCGCCAACTCTTACGGAAATCACCATGAACGGCCCTGAGATCTCGGTCCTGATCAATACCCTGAACGAAGAGCAGAATCTGCCGTTTGCGTTGCGCTCGGTCGCAGCATGGGCGACCGAGGTCATCGTGGTTGACATGCACAGCACCGATGCAACTCGAGACATCGCTGAGCAGTTTGGCGCGAGGGTATTCCTTCACGAGCCCATGGGGTTCTCAGAACCCGCTCGTGCGTTCGGTATTGAACAGGCTCGCTGCCCTTGGATCTTGATTCTGGACGCAGACGAATTGGTGCCAATCGGGCTCTATCGCGCCCTTCGTGAGGTGGCGATGGAAGGCAATGCTGATGTGGTGAGGATCCCGAGACAGAATTACATGTTCGGAGCCAGAATCGAGCACAGCGGCTGGCACCCTCACGATGATCGGCAAGCCCGATTCTTCCGCAAAGGCGCACTGACCACCACACACGAGATCCACCGCTTTCTCAAGCCTGCTCCACATGCACGCCTGCTGTCTCTTCCGTACGAGGAAGGCTCGTCACTGGTTCACTTCAATTACGTGACCATCAACCAGTTCGTTGAGAAGCTCAACCGTTATACGAGCATCGAGGCTACCCAAGGTATCGAAGGTGGGCGGTTCGTGTCTGACGTCGGGGCGCTAAGGTTGGCGTTCCGTGAATGGTTCACGCGCTACGTTAGCAAGCAGGGATTTCGCGATGGCTGGAGAGGCTTCTATCTAGCATCCATGATGGCCTTCTATCGTTTGGTCACGGTCGCAAAGATGCGGGAGCAGCGCGAAGTAGGTGCCGCCGAACACATTTCCAGAGGCTATGCCGAGATAGCTGAGGGAATTCTGTCCGAATATGCGGTGGTGGCTGACGCTTCCCCGCGAGGCGCTCAGACCACCGTTTCCGGGTGGTCGCCCACCCCTCGTCTTTGAAACGCGTGCTCGTTGCAGGAAGTGCCGTCCCTTCCGGTGGCGAGTCGGCAACCTGCACCCTTCGCACAGAAGCACGGGGCAACCCGCTCACCGCGAACGAGCCCATCCTCACAGTCACACCTTCCGACTCGTGAGCCGCCATACCGACCACGGCACGCTTTCCCTCCACACTTCAATGTGGCTCAAAATGTAGGCGAATGTCCGTGCGGCACCAATGCGCTGAAGTCGCGAACTCCGGCCTCCAGCGGCTTCTCGTTCGATTTATCGATCGTTACACAGGGTCATCGTACTAGATTGCTGGGTGCAGACACGTGGTGGTTTGATTTGAATCGAGATATGTCGACCTCGGCCAGCCCTTCCAACAGTTCAACATCCGGGGAAAAACCCGCCCAGCGTGCACTCTCTCTGGCTTGGTTGAAGGCCGAGCAGAACGCCGCTGAGGCCCCTTCCTACACGTCGATGTTGTTGCACGAAGCCGGCGCCATTCTCGAGCATCGCGGCGAGGATGGGGAGGCGAGTCGAAGCTACCGCGCAGCGCTGTCATTCGAACCTGAGTATCGGGAATCCTTGGAACGGCTGATTGCGTTGGCGGAGCGTTATCGAAGATTCGACGAGCTAGAGCCGCTCTACCAACAGCTGGCCGCGAATGCGGATAGTGCGGACGAACGGGCTCGCGCCCTACTCGAACGGGCTTTCTTCCTGATGGCACATCAGGATGAACCGAGAACGGCACTGGATCTCCTAGACGAGATCCTCGCAGACTTTCCCCAGAATGGCCCGGCTTGGCTGCTGTACGATCTGATTGCCGACCGCCTCGGCGACAACGACGCCAAAGAGAAGGCACTCGGCGCACGTCTTGAGACGCTCCTGCACCCGCACTACCGGGGCCTTTTGTTGCTTGAGTGGTCCCAACTACGAGAGCAAGCCGGCGACATCGATCGCGCATTCTTGTTATTGGACCAAGCGATATCTGAGGCGTCCAGTGCGACCTATTCCGCTTTGTTGCGCAAAGAGCGGCTGGCGCTCTC
>JBLNFG010000581.1:0-2744 GCA_050263495.1 Myxococcales bacterium
GGAGCTCTTCGAGGTATATGCCATTCGTTTGCTTGCTGTTGGCGAGCCCGTGCTAAGAGACTTCGAAAGTCTTCTGAAGTCATGTCCAACAGAAGAGCCAAGATTCCAGGACTTCCTAACAAATCACCCACAACTTCTCGATCCCATGGCAGTTCAAGTCTGGCCACAGCCATCGCTTTGGGGAGCGCGCGAGCCAGATTTCGTTGTACGCCGCTCTGATGACACTTATCTTGTTATAGAAATTGAGTGTCCCTCGAAGCTACTGTTGACATCCGCTGGACAGCTGAGCGCGGACACCTCACATGCCGTGAATCAGGTTCTGGACTACGCCGACAGGCTGACGCAACGCCAAGAGCTTATCGTCGGCGTCTTTCCAAGATTTCGCGCCCCTGACTGCTTGGTTGTGAACGGGCTCGAAGGACCGCTGACTCCGGAACAGAAGCGAATGTTGGTGCTTGAAAACGCGCATCGGCGGGGGGTTCGCATTGTCGGCTTCGACTGGCTTGTCTCGCGCGCAAGGGCGATAATGACGGGCTACGTAAATCATGACGTCACGGTTTCCAAGGCAAGGCTCGAGTAGCCGGCCCGTCCAACTCGTGTTTGCAGCTGGCGGCCCTTGTTTTCTGCTGGGACCGCGCTCAGCGCCAGCCGTGACTTCGCTTCAGTTTGCCGGCACCCAACGTGGAACGGGCGTACCTGGATTGTATAGCCCGCGAGAACGGTTTCGGGCGTGATTGTCGAAGAGCGCGACGTTTCGGGCGATTGGTTCACCGTCGCGTAGTGAGCACGTCAGGATCGCGATTGATTGGCCGCTGGCGCTCGCGCCGCTCCTGCTCGTCCAAGATTGCGCGGGCAAGGTCCTCGGCTTTGAGCGTCGCCCGCTCTTCGAGTTTCGCGGCCTTCTCGTCGAGCTTCTGGCTCGACTGCGCTTCAATCTTGGCAACCGTATCGCGCTTGACGCGTTCGACGGCCCAGTTCCCGAAGGCTCCGATCGCCGCAATTATCACCGCGGGGGTCCACAAGCGTGGTCCTCACCCATGCCCAGATTGCCGCACGCTTGGCGGCTGCTGCGGCTCTGCTGGCTGTGTCGCGCTAGCGCTCGTGCGCCAGCCGGAACGCCACAGATAGCGGCGAGGCCCGCCTCGTCGCAGCAAGGAATCGCGGCGTGGTGGGCAGCGAGGCAAGCTTGGCCCCCACCGCGAGCGCCTGTTGAACATTGTCTAGACGCGGAGCACACAGGGACAATGAGGGCACCGTGGACGTTTGGACAAGCTCACGCGGACTATCGCTCGTGTGACGAGTCATGCTCTGCCGTGACACAGAAACCGCGTCAGATGCGCTTGATATTCTTTGTGCACGGTCGTGAGCACAAGGAAGCGGCCAGTTCCAGAATTGAACGGATGAAGACAGTTTCGAATCGCTCGATGGCTACTTCCTAGATTCAATGGTTTGGAAAAGCGATGGGAATTCCCATGCACGGAAACAGTGAGTGCGATCCGATACCGCGCATTACAGCCCAGTTACGCGACTTGCGCATGGTGAGTGAAATTGCCGGGCGTCAAAAGTGGGGGTGCATCGTGCGTGCCACAGTCTGTTAGCAGATTAGGTGGTTTTGACATTGACAAGCGAGGTCGGTCCGAATAGATGTCGCGCCTGGTTTGTGGAGCTGCTGTGAAAGGCGCCTTAGCGGCAATGGCCGTGCACGTGCCATAGTCGCGGCGGCTGGTTTTTGTTTCTAAGTGTGGTGGACGTCTTTCTGGACGCCGATGGGCGGCGTTGTGCTGGGAGTTTGCGCATGAAGCGTTATTCCACGTGGATATTTGCGTTGGCGGTTGGTTTCGTAGCTACAGGAGGCTGCAGTGCGCGCGAGGAAGGCGACGCACCCGACACACCTGCCGCAGCCGCAAAGTTGCGTCTGGATGGAAGCGGGATTCGAGCCGACGCGCTTAGTATTGCCCCATGGGGCGACAACGTTGGGTTTGGTTGTTGGTTCAACGTCACCAATACCGGATCGGATAACACCTCCTATTGGGAGGTGGATCTGCAGTTGCCCAACGCGAAGATTGCGGCCGGGCCATGGAATGCCGTTGTGGTTGCCACAAGTGGCACGACTGTGACGTTACGATCCAATTCCGACACGTCCGTCATGAAGCCGGGGGACACTATCTCGGTCAGCTTCAATGGGGCTTGGAGCAAGACACCTCACACCACTCCGAGTATTGTCGGCGTGCGGCGGTACGGCGCCACTCCAGGCGCCGGGGGTGCATCGAGTGGTGGCTCGTCGAGCGGTGGTTCCTCAATCACGAGCGGTGGTCATCTAAGTGGTGGTTCCTCGAGCGCCATTGGCGGCGCTTTGAGCGGAGGCGCTGCGACATCCCTGGGAGGGAGCGTCAGCACTGGTGGCTCCTCAAATTCCAGCGGTGGCTACACAAGCATCGCCGGGAATTCCGCAACCGGAGGCTCCACGGACTCCACCGATCCAATCGGGGGCAGTTCAGGCACAGGGGGGTCGCCCGGCACTCCTGCCAGCGAGGAGTTCTTCATTGAACTCGCGTCCGACCTGAAGCCGGAGCAAGTGGCCCTCGCGAGCTACGGCGGTGACGGCGCGCTCGTCATCTCAGACGGAGTAAAGCTTCTGGTAAGCCCCAAGGAGTACGCCGATGCGAGCGCACTTGGGAAGGGCAATACCGATCTCGGAGTCGCAACCGAGTTAGGGGGGCTGTTCTCGGCAGGCAACGTATTCG
>JBLNFG010000582.1:0-4274 GCA_050263495.1 Myxococcales bacterium
AATCGTCGCTGCCTTCTCCCGTATGCAATCTCTTCCGGTGCACGCTCCACTTCCGGCGATAGAAACCCGGTCAGGTAATACCGTGAGGGCGGTAGTGCGAGCAGCTCCTGCTCCGCGATAGCGTCCTCATCGAGCTGGTAAGGGCCGACAAGGTCGGCATAAAGAGCGCGTACCAAGTGGTCGCGAGGTTTGGTGTCGGTAGGCATGGAATCCCCAGGCCATCTAACCGTACCGGAAACCCGCCAGGGGGAGAATGGGGTATTGGGGCTCCCGTCAGAAAATGCCGGGCCCGCTCCGGCCAATTTGTTCGAGAGTTTGGTTATGGCGGCGTGGTGGAAGGCAATTGGTCGCACAGCGCCTACACGACTTGGGCCCCTCGCGCGGTCGCCTTGTATCGGCTAGACTGCCCGAAAGCAATGCAGGGCTCGCACCTTGCACCTGGACCCCATGATACGCATCGCATTCGACATCGACGACGGAGTATTGGCCCGGATGCACCGCGACCCTGGCGAATTCACCCGCGAACTTCGCATAGCCGCCGCTGTGAAATGGTACGAGGACGAACTCGTAAGCCAGGGCCGCGCGGCTGAGATCGCCGGTGTATCGCGAGCCGAGTTCGTCGAGGCGCTTGGTCGCTACGGCGTCACGCCTTTCCAAGACTCATTTGACGAACTCATGCGAGCAGCGCGGGCCCCCGCAGATTGCTGAGAAGACCTGGGTCGTCAACGCGTCGCCGCTCATCGCGCTTGCGAAGATCGGCCAACTGGAATTGCTCTTAGGTCTATCTCGAACCCTGATGATTCCAGAGGCTGTAGCAGAGGAAATTCGTGTTGGACCACTCCAGGATCCGGCACGTGTTGCATTGATCCGACGAAGCCGCGAGTTGATCGACGTCACGGGTCAATCATCAAGCACCTTCTTGACCGTCGAGTGCTCCGCCAAACCTCGCGAGAGATGTAGCGTCGAAACCAGAACCTGAGCACTGCCCGACAATGGAACCCCAGTGGTCGCCGCGTAGATCTCGAACGGCGGCTCCCATTCCACCATCCGCGCCAACACCGTCCGTCGGTTGTCCCCTTTGGCAATCGAGTTGGTCGCAATGAACCCCATCGTCCCACTGGGCGTCATCAACTCTGCCGCCCGGTGGAAGAAGTAGCCCACGTAATCAGTGTCGCCAGTGCCGCCGTAGCTCTCCATAAGCCTGTCCGTGCAGCGTTCACCATAAACGCTGGCAATGCGCCGCCCGCCGAGGAACGGCATGTTGCCACCAAAGGCTTGGATGCCGCGGCTACTGCCGGACATAGTGTGAACAACTAGGGTCGCTGGGGTGGAGTGTCCTGTCAATCAGGGGGGGCGACTCAGGCCGGTTTTTGTGGAATTTGGCTTGGGCGGAGCGGATGAAGGTGATTGGGTGGACGTCCGCCGAAACCTCTGCGCCGAAGGTTACGCAACTGTCCGGGCCGACCAAGCAAAGCCATGCTAGATTGCTCGTGATGGCGCATACGAAAGACGAGGCCGCCCGCGAACTTGCTGAATGGCATTTCAGCGTAGAACCAGATCTGACGCAGGTGATCCGCATCGTCGCCGACAACGAGGACGCGGCAGACGAACCCATCAAGCTTCTCGAAGTGAATGCCGCCACTGTCGCAACGGGTAGCGTCGAAACCTTTGCGTTTTCGCCATCTGAATCCGTACCGTACTCAACCGTCATCGCCGAGGTCACGCCCGAAGAGTTCGAGCGTATTCAACGCGCCGAGCTGAAACTTCCAAGCGGCTGGTCGCTGAGCAAGGGGCAGTTATTTGTGCGTCCAAGAGCAGCATGATGGAAGATGAACGCCGACGGGCGTTTGCTTTGGCCTTTATTGCGCAGGCACGCTCGGATTGGGCCGTGTACCGTCACCTCTCCGAGCAGCGGCAATTCGCGCCTTGTCACATGCTTCATTATCTGCAGATGGCGACCG
Organism: Myxococcales bacterium; assembly: GCA_050263495.1. Lineage (GTDB taxonomy): Bacteria > Myxococcota_A > Polyangia > Polyangiales > Polyangiaceae > FEN-1139. The sequence goes on from JBLNFG010000582.1 coordinate 1,962, forward strand.
CGAAGCTTGCGAAGGCCTACCGCTTGCGCGACACTAAGTCGCCAGTGGACGAAATCGTGTCCCGACACACGGGCTTCGCGAAACTGATTGGACCATTCTTTCTTGCAGCGCTCAAGGCGGAGTATCGCGATCGAGAGGCTCAGTTGCGTGGCCTCATCGCACGCTCGCGGATGCTTGCGAGAGAAATCGAAAAGCTTGCACCAGCCATCGACCGTGCGACAGCGCCTGAAAACGCAGAATACCCCTGGGAACGCGACGATGACGTGTTGGCGCCGTGCAGCTACCCATTTCCGTCACTCGAGTTGCTGCGTCAGCCAGGTGGACGCGCGTTCCTCAACCTCGTTGAACGCGCACTTGACGGCTTCGAGCAATTGAGTTTGGCGCAGTAGTCTTACGCAAAGCAGCACTTCTTGTACTTCTTGCCCGACCCCACAGCGGCAGAGGTTCCTAGCTCCCTGCTGGCAGCTCTCGCCCCTTCAGGCAACTAGCACAGTGCTGGGGATCCCATCGTCAAATCTAACACCACAACTCGCACCCTTCGCCCTTCCGTTTCCAGAGATCGCGGTGTAGACGTGCACGCCACTCATGCCAAGCGAGTCGTAGTGATCTCCCTCCAACGCTCCTCGGTCTCTTCGTCGGAAGGAAAGAAGCTCTCGATCGTCAAGCCCTGCAGCGTAACGTCTTGGGGCGTGCCGAAGCTCGTCATCGTGGAAATGAAGTTGAGTCGAACTCCGTCGCGCACGAGTGAGAAACTCATGCAAGGAACCGACTCGTCCCACTTGCAAACATGTCGCCAATCCGTGGGTACTCCTGGGATTTTGGAGATACGCTCGATGAGCCCTAAGAGTTCGGGATCGCCGCCCAAGGCGTCTGCGTCGCGCGCAAGTCGACGCAGTGCGATGCGAGCACAATCGGGCCAATCCAATACGTAGGGTCTGATCCCATTCGGATCGAATATCGAGAGCATCAAGTTGGGGCGTCCTCCATCCTTTACCGCGGGAGCAAGACCCAAGAAATGCATCAGCCTGCTCATGCCATTGTTGGCCAGCACCAGCTCTCCGTTACGCAAAACCACGACGGCAGGGTACGGCTCGTGCCGCTCAATCAGGCGCGAGAGGATCGCGCGTACGCGAACCATCGTGTCGTCGACAGAGAGGTCTCGCGTTGGATGAATGGGAGCGTAGCCGGCGGCCATCAACATCGAATTTCGGACTCCCAAGGGGACGTCCAGAGCCGCGGCCAAGCGCAGGACCATTTCGCGGCTCGGACTCGCACGCCCAGTCTCCACGAACGAGAGATGCTTGGCAGAGATGGTCGCCAGTTCCGCCAACTTGAGCTGAGTATAGTGGCGTTGGGTACGCCATGCTTTCAGCATGAGCCCAAGTGACGTAGCGGCCGAGTTCGACATCGAGCACTGAACTCTATCGCGAATACTACCCTGGAGGTAATTGCCAACTTAGCCCTCGAACGCAGACTCTGGCCATGTCGACTTCGAAGTCATTTTGGTTCTGGCAAAGGTGGCTCGTGGGGTTTTCGGCGATTTGCATTGCCTTTTCGCTCGTGTTGGCGGTCGGAGCAGAAGCCCAATCTGCGCTCATGGATCGTGCTCTGCTTTCCCCCTTCTTCGATGTTCAGGCGCTGCCCAGCGGTGTAGTCGCACACAACGGGTTCATGAGCCGAGTTCTTGCTGGCACCATGGCGGGCTGGGCCGCGTGCATGTTGGGCATCGTGCTCGGTCCATTTGCCCGTCGTGAGCGGTGGTCGTGGCTGACCCTGATCGCCGCACTAATGATATGGTTCTGTATCGACACCACGGGCTCAGCCTTGGCCAAGGTGTGGTTCAACGTCTTTGGCAATTGCGCATTTCTCTTGGCCGCCGGGCTCCCTCTCTTGGCGACGCGAAGGGATTTTGCTCGGGGCTGACGGGGGTTCGGTGAAGAATCGGGATTGCCGCAGCCAGCGCCAAAGTGACGACACTAGCCGAGAGATTCGCTTTCGCGCAGCAACGACGAGCGACACGGTAACAGCGCGTATTCGCCGCACTACCATTTCACTGCAACCGGTATCGTACTTCCGTAGGGAGGTGCCGAATTGATGACCGTTCCGTTGCCAAGTTGACCGTTCCAATCGCCTCCCCAGCACATGGTCGTGCCGCTGGCGAGTGTGGCGCAGGTGCAAGAGCCTCCGGAACCAATTAGGACCGCTTCGGAACTGTCCAAACCAACTACCTGAAGGGGAATCGCAGAGTTAGCCGTGGTGCCGTTGCCAAGTTGCCCGTCATCGTTCGCCCCCCAGCACACGACCGAGCCATCT
>JBLNFG010000583.1:0-5338 GCA_050263495.1 Myxococcales bacterium
CGGCGCATCGGAAAGGTGGCGACCGCACCGGTGCCGTCGTCGTAGACATATCCGCTCTCCACGCAGCCGCGTACCAATTGCACCTGAGACGCATTCGGCGCCCAAACGGCAAAACGAACACCCGCAATCTGCCCATCTTGCCAGAACTTGTTTGCGCCAAGTCGACGGCAGTGCGTCAGGTAATATCTCTGCACCGCGAGTTGGCTGTTGAGTTGAAAGACGCGATTGCAGGCGCTGCTCGTGCCCTCGTTTACTTCTGTGGCAATGCCCCAGACGGTGTTGGCAAATCGCTCGGACCGGAGTTGAACTCCCCAATGGAAGGTCTCGGTCAGTTGTGAGTCGTCGAAGGAGACAACCGTACGAAAACCAATGCACCCATCCTCTGCTGTGAATCGTTCCATTGGCTGGTCGTGCCAGCTGGCGCTCTTTCGACCTTGAGCGTCCCAGTCCCCCGTCAGAGTTGCACCTGTAAACCCATGTCCGCGGAGGCCAACGAGGTACTCGAACTGCACGTTGATAGAGGGCATAGCAAACCTTCCTGGATCCAGACGTCACAGCGGAACGGCGCGGTGATTCGGCTCTATTGCCAATTCGACGACTTTGAATGTGTGTTACCTCAGGTCACCGCCAGAGCCTGCGACGAAGAAGGCTGCGCGAGGCTCTTCCACTCCCAAAAGCGTGGATCTGGAGCCTGACGTCAGTCGTCTAACCAACCGCCGAAGGGTTGGCGGGTTCTCGAGTTATCACGCGTGACCGAAGACGTGCCGCACTTTGTCTCCAGCCAATTGCTCCAGACACTCTCGAACCCGCACGGACGCGCCGTCTCAACAAAGCCTTCAGATGCGATCGGTCTACGGTTACCAACCCCATTTTCGTAGCGGAGGCGTGCCATCGAGCACTTCAACCATTTTTTGCCCCGTAAGGACGCTATCGCCCGTGGAACGCCCCGTTACGAACGGATAGTCAACGATGACACTCGTCGGGTGACCGAAGTTGCCATGGTAGCCGCCGTTCGGACCAGTAGCATCGCGTAGGATGAACTCCAGAGGATAGGGAGGCGGACCCATGTTGAAATCCAGGAACTCGTTGCGAGCACGCACGAAACCGGTGCCGTCCTTATAGTCGTATTCGAGGCAGTGCCCGGTCACGTGCTTGCCCCAAATGATGCTTTGGCGCAGATTCATGTCTCGAGCAAATGCAAGACAGGCGACGCCGTAGCACTCGGCGCCGATCGGCCTATCGGCTTCTACGAAGCCCAGAATTAGGTCATGCACGCGCTGGTTGTTGCACAAATCCACGATTGGACCTGAGCCGCCCACGATGAGCAATGCGTCGTAACGCTCAATTCGCCTTCGGGCTTCCACTAGTCGACGGTTATACGCCTCGAGCAGACGAACGAAGTTCGGCGCAGCAAAATAGGGACGCTCTGGGAGCCACTCCGCCAGGCTAATCGGGTTTTCGAGACGCTTGCCCTGCGCGGTGTTGGGGTCGTCCATCTCCCGAGCGCGCGCGGCCATTTCCTCGGTTGTTACTGGACGATTGAGCGGTGGATCGAAAAACGACGCAGACATACTCACGGGAATCGCGTTGGGGCGCTTGCCCGTGGGCGTACAGAATTCGACATCATAGCCCGCGCGATCGAACTCGGCGAGGGGACCAATCAGCTCCTCTCCCCAATAGCCCCACTCGGATAGGGCTACGAGGATCCTCCGGTGCGCGGGCTTTGCCGTGACTGCAGGAGCCTGCGTTGGGATAGGTACAGGCCCCTGCACGACCAAGTCCTTGATTCGATCGACCATCGCTTCGCTCGCATGCCACCCGGTATTTGTCACGAGGTCGCCGTCGACCATCACCTGGTCGCTCTCCGGAGTGCCTGCTGGACACGGCTGGTAGATTCCACCTGCATTGATGACGTCAGCCAACACTACCTTGTTGCAGACTACCTTGCGTCCAGCAAGAACGTCCGGGGACGCGGTAAGGAGCCACAACGCGTGGCAGGGTAGGCCCTTAATGATGCGCGGATTGGCCATGGCCTTGCGCAAGAACCGCGCAGCTGGCACCTCTCGGGCGATTTCCGCGGCGTTGTTCGTTGTCACGTCGTCACGCTCGCTCCACCGCAATCGCACGCTCACGTAGTTGGCAGCGACAACGACTGCTGCATAGTCATTCGGATCAATGGCGTCGAAGTCCAGACTAACATCAAGCCACTCCAAGTTGTCTTGAATGCCTGGCTCGACCGTGCTGTAGAAGCGCTGCGTTGGCTTGCCCCAGAGTCTAGAGACCAAGTGGACTTCAGCACCGTATGCGGCGAAGCGGCTCTGGTATATCTTGAGCTCCGCCGGTATGTACTGGCTCTCCACGACGAGGGCCACCTTCTTGCCGCTCAATGGCTGCGTTGTCATCCCGTGCACTCCCTCACTGCTTGCTGGTCGCCTTTATCCATTGCGTGAAATTCGACGACCAAGTCGATTAGTCCTGTCTTCGGATCGCTCGTAAGATCACGTAACGAAATCTGAAAATGGTCTGGATTCGATGGTCTACAGTCCTCCGTCACGTCGAGGCCATTGGCGCGAATTTTTGTGATCTGAAGCGCGCCGGGCGGCATGAAATCGGGAAGTACATTGATTGAGGTTCTGTCGGGGCTTGGACTGATCCTAAAGTAGAGACAAAACCCGCGATCGTTCGTAACGCTGGAGGAAACGAAAGTACGCGTGTACACATGTGCCAGGTAGGTCAGCTCGAAGGCGTGATAACCAAGCGCATGCCCGCCTCTTCGACCGTACTCCCCTTCCAAGATTGGAAGACCATTCTCCGTAACGCGAAAGAAGTACCCCTGGCGTTCGCGATCGAGGAAGTAGGTATTCCAGAATGCCTCACACTCACGGGCAAGCTGCAGATAGTCCTTCTTACGTGACGCGCCGTAGAGGATCAGATAAGCCAAAATCCCCTGTTCTTGCTGCCAAAAGTCCTTGGTGGCTGCCCACGCGAACTGCGTTGGCATGGCGTTGGTTGGAACCCGCTCGACGCAGTCGAAGACCCCTCCGCGCACCTGGTCCAATCCCACCTTTGCCATCTTGTCCCCGATGCTTTCAGCGCACTCGAGGGCCCGCTTGGCGCGTGCACGATACTCTGCGGCATCGGCGGTCTTGCCCTCGTCAGCCGCACGCTTGGCACGCATCTGGAAGCAGTGCACGATGCGGGTCAGATTCCAAGCAATCTTTAGGTTGTGTCCGACCACAGCTCGGTTTCTCTGCCACGAGTAATCGTGGATAGGCGTCCAATCCGCGTTGAACCGTTCGTTCACGTAGTCTGAACCGCTATCCGGGAATTTCTCAACGATCAACGCAGAGGTTTCTTCCAAGATCTTCCACGCGGTATTCAGCAAGCTGTCGAGCGATCTCCGACACCGTGATTCACCAATCGGCAGCGGGTCGAGGGTGAGAATCAGGTTCACTAGGTAAGCCGGAATGTGATCGCCAATTGAGTTCCAGTTCTTCTGTGAACAATTGGCCCCAAGAGACGGCGCGTCCGGCCGCATCGTGACGGGATCGAGGTGTGAATAGTAACCACCACTTCCCTGAAATCCTTTGGATTTGGCGGATTCGGGATCGTGGTAGAAGTCCTGGAAGGTATTGATGGTGCGACGGACGTCTTCCAGCACTTCCCAGTCCAGGGTAATCCGATAGTACTGCACTAGCCCCGCCAGCACGTAGATCTGTTCGTAAAGAGGGATAGTGCCTCGATCGTCTGAGCCCAGGGACGAGAAGAGCAGGCTCTCACCCTTTTCACCCTCCATGAGGCGACGACGACCATACGCCCAAAAGCAGTACTCCCCATCGTGGCTCAAGCATCGAAACGCCTGCCGAATGTAGTCAACGGCAGCACGAGCCGCCAAGAAGTACCGCTCGGAGCCGGTTATCAGATACGCCGACGACAGATCGTAGATAAGCCGCGACATGACGGCACTCTCCTGAACCGTGTCGTCAACCGGTTGCCCGTTGATATTCAGCTGCGTGCGATAGAACCTCGAGAAGTCGTCAATGGTGTAGGAGCGCCTGGCATCGAAGAGGTGGTCCAGAATGCGGTCCGCCATCTGAGAGGTTTGGACGATCCACCAGTGAGTTTCTTCGAAAATGAAGCGCGTAGGTTCCGAGTGCATGAGCCAGACACCGCGCGCTTCGAAACGCACCGATGAACCCTGTTCCTGCCAGAGCCCCATTACGGAGAGCTGCCTGCCGACCTGGATGTACTTCACCATTGCCGCGGAAACGTCATTGCCCGCGGCAGAGGTGGAGGCTGGCGCTGAAACGCGGTCGCGGTTGAGGTTATCCAGATTGCTGACGATCTGATAGTAGGTAGTTGGCCCAACAAATACCTCGAATACGTCGCCGCTCCGCGCGTTTAGGCAGAAAGAAGGCCTATCCGGATCCGGATTGACTCTGCTTACTGTTCCGTAAACAGTGAGCCCCTGGCTATAAAACTGAAGTCCCATCTTGGCCTCCGTATGTGTCGCGCAAAGCGTACACGAACCCCGCAACCGCTATCGACGCCAGCACATCCAAGCGCGAGCTGGTTGGCTACGCTAGGGTGATTCTTTCAAGAACACAAGAGCCAAGATCTTTATTCGCCGCAATTGATCCAAAATGGTTCGTACTATCAGGCGGTTGCATTTTCTATCTCTTACTTCCACACCGATGAGGCAGTGACTATTCCTTACTTTTTGTTACTGAACACCGTGGTGGTTCAAAGGCCGACGCTTAGCGTGGTGACTCTATGCGAGCCGCTCGATTCTAATCACACAGTGTAAGCGGACGTTGGGCGGAAGGCTCCTCTTGATAGGAACTGAGCGGGTGCGCAGCATGCAAACGGCGTCAGCGACCTCGGACAGGCGGTGAGTCAGAGTCAGTAGGCTACGATCACTTCTCCAAGGCGGCCACGGTCCCGCGCGCGCCAGCGAGCAGCGCCGGAAGGGCAGCTAAGGCGCGGAATAAGGCCCCTTAGCGCGATCGTCAGCGTGGCGGCCTATTCTGAAGACGTCTTCATTTTGATTCGCTCTACTTGCTGCAGCCCGTTGAACTCGAGCTGTGGCCAACGTCGCATCCGGGAACGTCAAAAGCTTGGAGACTCGTCGACTCTGCGACTACCAAACGATGCGCGCGTAAATTACGAGGCTCGGACCGACTCGGCTCAATTGCATGGGTCGATTGCGCAATGGCCAAACGTTAACCAGCGGCACTGGTGACCGGCCGTACGTTGCCGTACTGGCGAGACCAATTGGGAGAAACGATCCTACAGAGCACGGTAAGAACGAAATCACAGCGAATTCGAAGGGTTCCTC
>JBLNFG010000584.1:0-5613 GCA_050263495.1 Myxococcales bacterium
CGGACGCTCCGGGCCCGTATAGTCGATCTCCTTCGATCCGCGGCGGAGCGTCGTGTTGCGTCCGGACCACGTCCGTGTGCCCCACCAGGGCAATCGACGGACCTGGGTGGCCGGTGGTCAACTCGACGAGCAAGGAATTGCCGCGTCGCTTGATCGACGTGTCCGCGACGCCGTAATTGCGAAGTGCAAGACCAATCTCTAGGCAGATCTGCTCCTCTTCACCCGTGGGTGAAGGGATCGAGCAGAGCCAGAGCAACGCGGATTCGAGATCAAACTGCGCCGAGTGTTTTAACGACGTCATGGCGGAATCGCCCTAGTACATCACGTGCTCGTTGGCTCCGTCGACGGAAATTCCACGCGCACCTCGCCGGATTCTGCGTTCAATTGCAGCCCTAGACGCATCGTTCGGGCTGCGATCTGAAGTGCCAGCTCCGTCATGGGCAACAGTCGCTTGCTTGGCGCATAGCGCACCTCGCCTGTGCCGCTGCCCTGACCAATGACGAGTTCGAAGTGCTCGGGCGCAGTCTCAGTGACTTGGAGTACGGGCGTCAGTGTCGGGACACGCTCAATGGCCCAGCGCGCGAGGTGGTGCAGCATGAGAACCAAACCGCGGGGGTTCGCGACGCACTCGCCCGCTTGGTGCCCAGCCTTCAGGATCAGACGCACCGCCGGCTGTGACGATCCGGGGGGATCGCTACTCCGAAACGCCTCACGTACCACCTCCGAGATCTGCAGCTGCATGGTTCGGCCCCAGACGGCTTCACCGAGTAAATCGATCAACTCGACGCTGGCCTCGATGTCACGTGTTGCACTCGACACCACCTCTTCTAGGCGGAGCCGATTGCGCGCATTCAACGTCTGTTGCTCGACGGTCGCTAGGGCTCCCCTCAGTGTGTTTAGGCTGTCCCGGGTGTGCTGCCGTAGGGTGGCGGCAATCACCTCTGCGTCGGGAAGCTTCCCAATGATGATGGCGACAAGCCCATCGATCGCTTCCGCGAGCGGAACGCAGCTCGCACTCACGTCCGGTAGTACGGACGACAGCGCCCGAGGTCCCACCCGCAACGACCCGAGCAACTGCTCTAGATTACGGAGCCCCCCCAGGGCGTCGCGCACCGTGCCACGGTAAGCGTCAGCTCGGTTTTGTTCGACATCGGGGCGCCAGGAGGGTGGCTGGCCGAAATCCATAGTTCTTTCTCAGCTTGGTGAAGTGGTTCACCAGTTCAGCACGTGTTTTCCCCAGAGGCGTTATGCGAAACAGTCCCCATATCGAGCATCGATCCCCCGACCGCGCCACAACGACTTCGCGCGCAGAAGCCTGTATTATTGCTGACTCAAGAGCTGGCCTTCAGGAAAGAAGAAAGCACACTCCCTGATGCCATTCTCAACGGAGTCTGACCCATGAACGGCATTTTCGCTCATGCTTTTTGCAAAGAGCTTGCGCAGGGTGTTCGGTTCGGCCTTGGCCGGATCAGTTGCACCAATGACCTTGCGCCAATGTGCCACGGCGCCTTCCCGTTCAAGCGCGATCACGATCACCTTACCGCGAGTCATGAAGCTGCAAAGTGAGGAGTAAAACGGCCGCTCCTTATGAACTTCGTAGAATCCTTCGGCCTGCTGCAAGGTGAGCTGGATTTGCTGCATCCCAAGCACCGTGAATCCTTCATCTAGGATTCGCTGCAGGATGTGGCCAGAGACTCGACGCTCCCAAGCGTCGGGCTTAATGATGCACAGGGTTCTTTCCAACGTCATTTCAGGTCAGACCTCGTTTGGCTAGGGACGCTCCGCGGAGCGACTTACTTGCCACGCGTTTATGTCAGTCTGCCCAGACTGACAACTCCCTTGCTACTTTTCGAGACGCAGAGTCTACTTGAGGTCCTTGCCTGGCGGCTCCTCTCGAATCGGCGGTGAGCAGGAGACCGCGGGAGCAGTCGTCGTGACCAGAGTGGGAAGGCTGATGCGGTTACCCGTTATTAGCCGAAAGGGTCAGCGGGGCGGTGGGAGCGAGACGTCCGCCACGTCTACGCGGAGCAGCATTATTGATGGGGTCGCGCTGCCGGTGTTGTGGCCGGGTGTTCGACGGACGCTTGAATCTATTGATGAGAGGGGCATGACAATTCGCGAAGGGAATCGGGTTTGGTCGACAGCCCAACGACACGACACTAGTACCCCCAAAATTCCGAAACTAGGGGTGTTACCAAGTTCGCGAACGGAAATTGGGTTTGGGCGACAGCCCAAAAACTAGGCCAGTGGCGCGATTGGCCGAGTTGTGGCGGGTGCGAAGGCCCTCCACTCGATGGAATCGCGTTCCTTGGACCATTGCCATTGCTGTTCGGTCACCGTCACGAGAAGCCCGTCCTTATACCGAGGGGGCATCGCTTCCAGCGCAACAGCCAAGCCCGTTCGAGCCACTTACGACTAGCAACTGGGGTGAATTCGAAGATACCGTTCCGGGCATGGCAAATCCAACAGCGACGCTGAGTACCTCCCTCGGGGATTTCGAGGTCGAACTCTTTGTGGACCAGATGCCCATCACGGCCCAGAACTTCATCACCCTGGCAAAGAGCGGCTTCTACGATGGTCTACATTTCCACCGTGTCATCAATGGATTCATGATCCAGTTCGGATGCCCGCATAGCAAAGATCCGAAGAGTCCGAGAGCAGGCACCGGCGACAGTCCGAATGGGACGATTGCAGATGAGCATCCCGCCAACGCGAAGTTGTCGAACGAACCGTTCACGCTCTCGATGGCGAATCGAGGACCTAACAGTGGGAGTTGCCAATTCTTCATCAACACGGTCCACAATGCGTACCTCGACTGGTTCTCTCCTGGTCCCTCCAAGCACCCCGTGTTTGGTAAGGTCGTCAGCGGTACCGACGTGGTGAAGAAGATCGAAGCGACCAAGACGGATTCGGGAGATCGACCCGTCACCCCAGTCAAGATGGTGAAGATCACCGTTCACGACTGAGTCGCGCATACGACGCAGCCGTTCTAATGTGGCTGAGCCTCAGCATAGGGCTAGAGCCAGGCGGTGGAAGCGCTTGAAGGGGGACACGTTTCGCGCTAGGGCGGCGTCACTGCAGACGCCGCCCGCGAGCTGCGAGCGTTCGATGATCCCTCCAGAAGCGCGCGCTGCTAGAGCATTGCTTTGAGCGTGGTAGCCATGTCCGCGGGCGTTGGTGCGACCCCGACACCGGCTGCTTCGAGGGCAGCGATTTTGTCCTTCGCTGTGCCGGCGCCACCAGAAATGATTGCTCCGGCATGGCCCATACGCTTCCCCGACGGAGCGGTAGACCCCGCAATAAAAGCAGCTACCGGCTTACGCACGTGATCCCGAATGAACGCGGCAGCTTTTTCCTCAGCTGTGCCGCCAATCTCGCCAATCATCAAAATGGCGTCAGTCTCCGGGTCTTCAGCGAAGAGTCGGAGCCCCGTCACGAAGTCCATGCCACCGACCGGGTCCCCACCAATACCGATGCACGTCGATTGCCCCATGCCGAGCGCAGTAAGCTGACCCACCGCTTCGTAGGTGAGCGTTCCCGAACGCGAGATAACGCCGACCCGACCCGCCAAGTGAATATGGCCGGGCATGATGCCAATCTTGCACTTTCCGGGAGAGATAATGCCTGGACAATTCGGACCAATCAGCGTGACCGGCAGGCCCTCGAGTGCACGCTTGACCTTGACCATGTCGAGGACAGGGATGCCTTCGGTGATGCACACAACCATTTGACACTTGGCGTCAACCGCCTCGAGGATTGCGTCTGCCGCGCCAGGAGCGGGGACGAAGATGACGGATGCGTCGGCATGGGTGCTCGCGACAGCTTCTGTCATGGTGTCATAGACCGGGATGGCCACGGTCTTACCGTCCGGGCGCACCGCGTCGACCACTTCTCCGCCGCGACCGGGGGTGACCCCCGCCACGATCTGCGTTCCGTAAGCAACACACTGGCGGGCGTGAAAGGTTCCAGCCGAACCGGTGATACCTTGAACGATAACCTTGGTGTTCTCATCAATCAGTACCGACATGGCTTCCTTCCTACCGAGTCACCGCGCGCGTTGCCGCAACGATCTTCTTGGCTCCCTCGCCCATGTCGCCGGCTGGTTCGATGTGGAGCCCGCTTTCGCGCAGAAGCGCTTCGCCTTGTTCGACGTTCGTGCCGGCAAGACGCACCACGAGCGGGACTTTCAGATCGAGCTGTCGCGTAGCCTGGATGATCCCTTCCGCGATCACGTCGCATCGCATGATCCCGCCGAAGATATTTACGAATATCCCCTTCACCTTCGGGCTGGATAGAATCATCGCAAAGGCCTTCGTCACGGCTTCGCGGCTGGCACCACCCCCTACGTCGAGAAAGTTCGCCGGGTTTCCGCCGTAATGCTTGATGATGTCCATAGTCGCCATCGCGAGCCCAGCTCCGTTGACGAGGCAGCCAATGTCGCCGTCGAGAGCGACGTAGCTTAGTCCCGCATTGCGCGCCTCGAGCTCCGTCGGATCTTCCTCGTTTGCGTCGACCAGATCACTCCACTCCGGGTGTCGGCGAGCCGCGTTGTCATCGAGGTTGATCTTCGCGTCTAGGGCCAGCACATTTCCCATGTCGGTGACGACGAGAGGGTTCACTTCGCATAGTGAGCAGTCCTCGCGCTCGAATAGACGAGCCAAACGCTGAAGCAGATCGACGAAGCGCTGCGTCGTTTGCTTGGGACTTGGACTTCCCTCTCCGACCCGAAGCGCGTAAGCGATCTTCCTCGCTTCGTACGAGGTCATCTTCGTCAGGGGATCAATCAGTTCCGTCAGGATCTTCTCGGGATGGTTTCGGGCCACCTCTTCAATATCCATGCCTCCTTCAGTAGAGGCCATGACCGCGACGCGCCCGCTTCCACGATCAACGACTAACCCGAGATACAGCTCTTTCTTAATCGCTAAGCCTTGCTCGATGTAGAGGCGACGCACCGTTTGGCCGCCTGGGCCAGTCTGTTTCGTCACCAGCTGCATCCCGAGCATCCTTTCCGCTACTTGAAACACTTGCCGCGGACCGCCAGGCACGACCTTGACGCCACCACCCTTGCCGCGCCCGCCGGCATGAATTTGCGCTTTGACTACCACCACCGGATTGCTGGTCTCTGCGATGATCTGTTCAGCCGCCGTTTGCGCCGCATCCGCCGAAAGACACACGATGCCTTTAGGGATCGGCACGCCGTGGCGCAAAAAGATCTGTTTAGCTTGGTACTCGTGGATCTTCATCGTTCGGTGCTTTCCAGATTCGAAGTTCCGAGCGCGTTCCGGCGGTGGTAATCACACGCGTCGCGGATCAGCCCGCTTGCGCCTTCACTAGGTCAACAACTTTTTGGACGCTGCCCGCGCTCGTCTTCAGCATCTTGGTCTCTTCGGCATTGAGCTCGATAGACAGAATCTTCTCGACGCCACCAGCACCAATCACCGCAGGTACGCCCATGTACAGATCGCTGTACCCATATTCGCCCTCGAGATACGCGGCGGCAGGTACGAGCCGCTTCTGGTCCAGGAGATAGGCCTCAGCCATGACGATGGCGCTAGCGGCTGGGGCGTAGAAAGCGCTCGTGCCCATCAAGTTGACTACTTCTCCGCCACCCTT
>JBLNFG010000585.1:0-11945 GCA_050263495.1 Myxococcales bacterium
GCAAGGAGAAGCGAGAAACGGGACCGCCCCACCACTCTGAGACCGAAGCCCGCACTGGCCCCATCGTTCCCGCGCTCACGGCGAACACTTCGGAGCTGTGCGCGACTAGGGTCTCGCTCAGCGCGCTAATAGGGCGGAAACTCCGTGCTGCCATGGACTCCGACGCGATCTAGCACCGTAGCTGTGCCACGGGTTTGGAATGAGCGCCGAACCCAGCCGCGGCGTCGATTCGGCAACTCTGTTGGCATTCCCTTGGCCACGCTTGCGCCAACCGGCCTTTTGGTTCGATTGATCGTGTTGTCGGCTTTCGACAGCTCTCAACGCTGTACTACAGTCGACGCATGTCCTTCACGACGCTTGATCGGATCGCGTGCGCGCTGTTGGTTGTTCTTACCATCCCGGGGTGTGTCGAAGGGAGAAAGAAGCAAGGCGGCGAGGTATCTGCAACCGGATCCGAATCGCTCTCGCCGCGACCATCAACGGATACCGGAATTGTCGAGGGTACGGTCAGCATCGAAGGTGATCCAGCCCCTGTTCAACCCGGTTTGGCTGCGCGAGTTACTACCGAGTGTCCCGACGTTTCGAATATGTACGGCCTCCTATTCCGCGAAGGCAGCGGGCGCACCGTCGCCGACGTGTTCGTGGGCGTCACCGGCTATAACGGCGTAGCTGCGGACAAGACGAGCCCGGTGAAGGTTACCGCGCGCGGATGCACCTGGGACAAGCGCACGTATGGGCTCACCGCAAAGCAGCACATCGAAGTGAAGAGCGCCGATGCATTGGCATACATCCCAGAGCTGTTCGGCGCCAAGAAGGGCGCGTCGCTCGTAGCCGTGCCCAACGGCAATGCCATTCCCGTATATTCGAAGGGCCCAGGAATGTACGTGCTCGTGGATCAGATGCGCAATTTCATCCAGGCGACCGTGTTGGTAGTCAACTTTCCAACGTTTGACGTCACTGGGCTCGACGGCAAGTTTCGGATCGAGGGTGTACCGATCGGCAACGCGAAATTGTCAGCGTTCCTTCCCACCGTGAACCTGAATACGGATAGGCCCATCGTTGTCAAACGAAACCAAACCACCCACGTGGATCTCAAGCTGCGCTTTGATGCCGCCGCTTTTGCGGCAAGCACGCCTGCCCCGCGTGGTGCCGCAGCCCAACCGCCCCAGTCGAATGCCCCAGCCGATTCCGGAGCGCCCACCAAGCAACCGTGATGGATGCGCGCAGGGTGCCGCCGCTTCTCCTTGAGCTCTGCCCAAACCCAACCCGGTCATGAATGGCTGGCAGCGCGATTCCCACAATTCGTCTCCGATTACGCCGGGTACCATCGCGTACCCTGACCGTTCCCCGAAAGGCAATTATCGGCTGACTTTCGCGGACGCTGGGTGCAGTCGTGCCCCTGCTCGACGATCGATCAACTGATTCAACTCCGTCCAGTCCGCGCTTGCGCTGGTCGGTAATTGCGGGGGGTGTGCGAGCAGCAGCTCGAACTCGGCGTCATCGCCGGCGAGGTCGGCTAGAACGAGGCGGACCTGCCAGATCCGAGGATCATCCGGCAGGAGGGAACCGGCAAGCTGGGCCTGCGACCGCGCAAACTCGAAAGCACCTACCTTTAGCGCCCGGTCCATCAATTCAAGCGTCGAGAGTCCTAGCTGACGCGCAGCGCGATGGGTGGCGCGTGTGTCTGAGGCTGCGAGCGCGGCGTCGAGCTCGAGTTCGGCTTGCGCTGTTCGGTCGAGCCGTTCTGATAGCCGAACACCTTGCTCCGCACGCGGCAGCGAATACGCGATTGCCATCGGGATCCGCTCGGTAGCACGACGGAGGACCTGCGAATACAGGGCTGATTTCGGGCCGAGAACCTCTGAGAGTACGTACCAACCGCGCGTGTCTTCTGGGTAGATCGCCACGTGAGACCAAGCATAGCGCAAAGCGTCCGAGTGCCGGCCTGCGCGCAGACAGGCGCGAATCGCGAGTTCGCTCAGCCTCGGTTCCTCGGGCGAGAGCCTGAGCGCGCGCTCGGCGTTGCGCAACGCCACTTCGGGATTGCCGGCGCGTATCTCACAGCGAGCCTCTGCCTCGTACAGTTCCGCGGACTCGCTATTTCGGTTCAATGCCTCTTGAAACGCCTCTTTGGCGCCTTTCGGATCGGCGCTGCAGAGGAGTGAACCGATACGAACCAGCGCCTCATCCGCGCTGGGATCGGCAACCAGAACCTGGCGATATGCGGCGAGTGCGCCCTTCGGATCGCCTGATGCTTCGAGCAACCGTGCCCGAGCAAAACTCGCATAAGCCTCGCTCGAGATGGGACGTTCCACGCGAGCGACACCGTTGGAAATGCGCGTTACGCCTCCCACGCACCCGACAAGTAGGGTAGCGCTCACGGGCAACAGTGCGCGCACGAAGGCTCGGCAGCGGTGCCGCCAGCGCGACATTGCTGCGCACGCAGCCGCACTGGCTGAGCTGTAACGGCGCACCGCCGTCACGGACTACCGCCTGCGGCGCGAAATTGATGCAACAGGTTGCGCGCAGTATCGACGTTGACGCGGCCGTTCTGCATCAGCAACGTCGCGACCTCCTCGACTTCGTTTCCGAGGGCGCCCGCTTCCGTCGCAACCCCTCGGGCGTGAAGCGACATATGGCCCTTCTGGATCCCCTCCGTGGCTAGCGCGCGCAGGGCGGAGAAATTCGAGGCCAGCCCGGCCGCGGCCGCGACTTGTGCCAGCTCCTGGGCAGAGGTCACGCCCAACAGTCTCAGCGCCAGCCTTGCCGCGGGATGTACCTTGAGCGTGCCCCCGACAATGCCTAGCGCGATGGGTAGCTCCATGACTCCGAGCAATTCACTGCCCCGGCGTCGCCACGTCGCAAGCGGTCGATAGGTGCCGGTGCGCGCGGCGTAAGCGTGCGCGCCCGCCTCGACCGCACGGTAGTCGTTGCCCGTAGCCATCACGACCGAGTCGATGCCATTCATGATGCCCTTGTTGTGCGTCGCCGCGCGGTAGGGATCGAGTTCGGCAAAACGAGAGGCGTGCTCGATGGCTTCTGCCACACGGGCTGCGCGCTGATCGATCTCTGCCCGTTCCAAGCCCGGGAGATCGGGGGCTGGGTGCTTGATTAGGCCATGCGCATCGACACAACACTCCACCCGCACGCGTCGCCGATCGCACAGGTTCGTCAGAATTCGTAATCCCAGCGTACCTTGCGCGAGTTCCGCAATACGCGGTCCAATCCCCTCCGCGATGGTGTTCACCAAGTTGGCTCCCATCGCGTTGAGGCAATCGACGTGAACATGCACGACGAGGAAGCCGTCTCCGATGGTGCGCACCTCGAGTTCGCGCGGCCCCCCACCGCGTGACACGAGGCCTGGAACTTGAGCTCTCGCGAGTTCGAGCAATTCCACCGTCGCAGCTAGAACCCGCTGCTTGGCTCGCAGCTCGTCAGCCACCGCGTGAACCTCGATTTGTACCGTCATCAAGTCTTCGAGCGTGTTGGCGCGAAACCCACCGCTTCTGCGGATGCGCTGCGCGGCGTTTGAGGCAGCGGCAATGACGCTCGGTTCCTCGACGACCATGGGGACCCACCGCTCCACGTCGTTGACGAGAAAGTTGACGGCAACCCCGAATGGCAAAGCGTAGGTGCCGAGCACGTTCTCGACCACCTTGTCTGCAGTAGCTGGATCCAACCCGCCGCGCTCGAGAATGGCTTCCCACTGTTCGACGGGAACACCGGCGTGCTCGGCCGCGAGTCTTCGCCGCTCGTCGATGGTCAGCTTATAGAAGCCCTTAATGTGTTTCTTTGAGCGTGTCACGGAAGCTTTCCTGGTGTGTCTAGGCCGCGTGGACCCCCGCGGCTCCGAGGGCGAGGGGGAGCCGGCATTGCTCGTGACGAGGCAGCTCGTCGTGCATGAAGTCACAACTAGCCAGACCTACGTAAAGGGCAATGTCGCCGCCACCAGCGCCTGCTGGGAGTACGGCCGCCCCATGCTGTTCGGCGAAGTCGGCTAGAGCGGCGACTTGCTCAGTAACGATGGGAATGCCCACGTCGACGCCCAGTCGTTCTAGCGCATGGCGTTGGGCGATGCACGAGCGAACGATTGCCGCACAGTCTGCCAGACGCCACGCCTGCAGGGTGGCTGTGGCCGCGTCAGCCTGTGCCCTTATTGCGTCCCGATAGCCTGCCGGGTGACTATCTGCATACGCGCGCACTCGTTCCAGCATGGTTTGGGTGGAGGCCGCATGACTCGATGCCCAAACCTCGAGGTGGAGGTGAGGTAATTTCGGCAGCGTGCCATGACGCGGGAGGTCGGCACCACGATGGAACTCTAGAATCCCGCCGAAACACGCGGCGGTGACGTCGATACCGCTTCCTCCGCTTTGCGCTGTGCGGTGGGCTGCCAAAGCGCGAGGAAACACTGTCGAAGCAAGCTGTTCGGGGCTCATGGAACCCAATTGCTCCAGCGCCTGCGCAGCGAGCGTGGCAACCAGAATGGCGGAACTGGAGCCCAACCCGAGTTTTCGGTCGTCGTGTCTGAGCGCCGTAGCGTCGAACCAGATGGGCGTCGTGAGCCCTGCGGCCTTCACTTCTTCGGTCAGGAAGTCGCCGGTACGGCTGCTATCAGCGACCACGTACCTGTCTACCGCCGCTACGATCGCGGGCGCTCCCTCGAGCACGCTGTACGCGCCCGAGAGCACCACCTTGCCCGGTGCGCGAGCCCTCATGTCCTATTCCGATCGACATCGTCGAGGCGAACGTGCACGGCGGGTCCCGGGCGAGTGACAATCACGTCCGTAACCCCTTCAACCGCCCGCAAAGCGCCGCCCACCAGAGCACTGTGCATCGAGTCACACAGCACCTTCACGTGTGGTCCGGCATCCATCGTGAAGTAACAGGGTACACCGCTCTCGCGGAGCGCCTGAACTTGGCGCATGGCCTGAATGGTAGCTGCTGACCAGTAGAGCACCGCCGGGCTAGCGGTCATCATCGTTGCGTGCATCATCAGTGTGCTTTGTTCCATGGCGGCACCAAGCCTTGGCAAGTCTCTGGCCAACACCGCTTGACGAGCCTGATCGAACAGTGCCTGTGCATGCTCGACCCAAGCCGAATAATACGGGCTCGTGCTCCGTGTCAGGTTCATGGCCTCCGTTGAACCGATGCTCTTCTTCCCCCGTTCCGTGACCGCGACGAGCAAAACCAAAGACCAATGGTCCGCAGGTGCAAGCTGGGTCGCCGCGTCTGACCCTACTTCGAGCACCGACCAGCCACCAAACAGACTTCGTGCGGCGGAGGCGGACGCTGCGCGAGCAACCGCACTTAGCGCTGTCTCATCGAGCCCAGCATCGTAGGCTGCGTTGGCTGCAACGGCCAGGGCCGCAAACCCAGAGGCGCTCGACGCGAGACCGGACGCGGTTGGAAAGTCGTTGGACGAGGTAACTCGGGCAAAGCAGTTTAGTCGCGCCAGGGCTCGAAATCGCTCAAGCACTTGCACTGCACGCTCGCGGGCTCTGCCGGTAGTCAATTGTCCATCGAGCGCGATCTCGTCGGCGGATAGTTGATCGTCGAGTGCAAGCTCGGTCGTCGACGAGAGCTCCGACAACGTCAGAGAAAGGCTCGGCACCGCCGGATAATTGCCAATGCGTTCCAGTTTTCCCCAATACTTCACTAACGCGATGTTGGAATGTGCGGTGGATTTAGCAGCGCGGAGAATCATTGGAACTACTCGCTACGACGCCCGACGGTAAGATGAGCGACGAAAAACACTCGATACCATCCTTGCGCCAGGCGTCTAGGACTGGTTCGGCATCTTCTCTGCACAAGGCAATCACCCCGCCGCCTCCGCCCTTACCGGTGAGTTTGGCGCCGAGTGCGCCGGCATTGCGGGCCATCAGGCAGGCGTGTTCAATGGCCGGCGTCGACAAAAACAAGCCAGCAAGCAGTCGTTGGTTCGTGTCGAGCAAATGGCCCAAAACCTCGAGATCTGCCGTTTCCAAAGCCACCTTCGCGTCCTGCACGAGCGAACGAATGCTTTGAATGCTGCGATCGACGAGCTCAGGGCTGCGCTCCCGAAGCCGCGCCACTCCATCGACCATGGTCTTGGTGCTAACGGCCGGGCCAGCTAAAGCGACGGCAATTACGAGTGGTTCGCCCAACCGCAACGGCTTTGGTCCTCCATCCTTGGTGAACTCAAAGCAGCCACCAAGGGCTGCAGCGGCAACGTCGATTCCCGACGGGCGGCCATGAAAGACGGTCTCCCAAGCCTGCGCCGCGCGATGGATCTGGGTCGAAACGTCGACGTCGTTAGCGCGGTTGCTGCCTTGGGAGCACGTTTCTTGGGCATTGGCGCCGAGCACCGCGCGCGCGATGGCGACGCCAAGTGCAGCAGACGCGCCGAGGCCGATGCCTGGCGGAATCTCGCATTCTGCGTGCACCTCGACGGGGCCCGAGCCAAGCGCAGCGAGCAAGCCCGCAAAGGCCTGATCGACGTCCCTTTGGCGGGTTAAGTCGAGATTGATTGGGAGTGTGAGCGACGCGACCTCGCTTCGGTGGGCGCGTGCACGCGCTCCTTTGCTAATACCAGCGGCGATGGCGGGGCAGCCATAGACGACCGCGTGCTCGCCGAGCAGGATGATCTTGCCTGAGGATCGTGCTTGGAAGGTCATGCGCCGCGGTGAATGAGGGCACTGGCCGCACTTGCAAGCAAGGTCTTGCCTTCGGCACGGAGCCGCGACCCTTGCAGGCACTTGAGGCTTCGACGGTGCAGGGTTTGGATTCTGCGTTCGACCGCGGCGTGTGCCCCAAGCGACTCGAGCAGGTCAACGAATCGGCGAAGATCGCGTTCGCGTGCATTCGAGTTGCCGAGTTGCTGGAGCAGAAAGCGTCGCTCTTTGGGCGAGGCACGTCGAATCGCTTCGAGAACCAAAGCCGTGCGCTTGCCGGCGCGCACGTCACTTGCGTACGGCTTGCCCGTCTGCTCGGGAGGAGCAAAGACGCCAATGAGATCGTCGCGCAGCTGAAAGGCAACGCCGAGCGGCAGGGCGAAATCCGTAAGTGACTTAAGCTGCGCGGGGCTCGCGCCCGAGAGAATCGCGCCCAACAACAGCGGGCCCTCGACGGTGTAGCTTGCTGTTTTCAACCGATAGGTGAATTCGGCGTCGTCGTCCGCTGAGACCAAGTCGCGTATTTGTCCAATTACCGCAGCCAGTTGCATGCGTGCAAAACAGGTGAGTGCCGCTCGGAGTTTTGCGCCCTCCACGGGGAGCTGCGCCATCCACTCCGTTGCGACGGCTACGCCCCAATCGCCGGCCATGATCGCGGCCGCGTCGCCGAGGTGGTCGTCACCGAACCGCCGTCGCAGCACGGCGTGTGCACTCGGCCCCCCGCGACGAACCAAGTCTCGGTCCATCCAATCGTCGTGCACCAGAAAATAGGCGTGCAGAAGTTCTAGCGCGGTGGCCGCGTCGAGCAGCACGGGCAGCTTCGGACGAGCCGTGATCGTGGTCGCGCCGACCAAGACCAAACCAGGGCGCACCCGTTTGCCTCCGCGTTGGCAAAGGTCGACAAGGGCCCGCGTCGTGTCGAGTGTGGGGGCCCCGACTCGTGTAAACCGCTTTTCTGCGGAACGGAGGCGGCGCGTCAGATGCAGTTCAAACGAACGCTTATGCCGCTCCAAAAACTCCAAGAAAATTTCGCTCGTTGAACTCGACTCGGAGGCGGCCTCGGCCTTGGAGGCGCGTGCGGTCTTTGCTTGGGTCATGGGCGGCAGCGAGCGTATGTTGCGGCCAGAGGGCCGTCAATCGCGCAACGTCGGTCGCATCGCCACATGAATGGCTTGATTTCTTGAGCCGACGTGCCCTGCTTTGGCTCACGATGAGTGAACTTCTCGGCCGAAAGGCGGATCACCTGGATTTGGCGGCTCGCGGCGACGTCTCGTTTCGTCGCACCACCCTGCTCGAGTGCGTGGAACTGCTGCACGACGCGCTGCCGGAACTCGACTTCGACGATATCGACCTCGGGTGTGATCTACTAGGGAAGCGACTGCGCGCACCGATCCTGATCGCGGCGATGACCGGGGGAACGGAGCGAGCACGCGCGATCAATATGGCGCTGGCTGAAGTCGCCGAAGATTTGGGCTTGGGCATTGGACTCGGTAGCCAACGCGCCATGGTCGAAGACGCTGAGGTAAAAGCGACGTTCCAAATTCGCGATGCGGCTCCGACAGCACTGATCTTGGGGAACATCGGCGGTGTGCAGGCCATGAAGATGACGTTGGGTGAAGTCGAAGCGCTGGCTCAGGCGGTAGACGCTGATGCACTCTGCGTTCACCTCAACCCCGCCATGGAGTTGATACAAGCCGAAGGCGATCGCAAGTTTAGTGGAGTCCTGGCTAGCATCCAACGCTTGGTTCAGGGGTTGTCTCGTCCCGTCGTTGTGAAAGAGACCGGCTGCGGCATTTCGCCTAGGGTCGTCGAGCGGCTCCGGTTGTGCGGCGCTCGCCACGTGGACGTGTCAGGGGCGGGGGGAACCTCGTGGGTCGCCGTCGAAACCGAGCGAGCCACAGAACGTCGGCGAGGCATCGGCGAGACGTTCCGCGAGTGGGGCGTTCCAACGGCTCCAAGTGTAGCATTCTGTGCCGCCAGCGGCGGGTTCGAGAGCATCATTGCAACAGGTGGCGTCGCAAATGGTCTGGACATTGCGCGCGCGATCGCACTTGGCGCGAACGCCGCCGGAATTGCACGTCCGGTGTTGGTCGCACTCGAGTCTGGTGGACCGCGCGCTGTGCGAGACTTGCTGCTGCAGGTTCAGACCGAGCTGCGGATCGCCATGCTGCTATGCGGCGCTTCCAACTTAGCGGCACTGCGCCAGGCGCCCCGGTTATTGCGCGCTCCGCTAACCGAGTGGCTGGGCGTGAATGCTCCCGAGAAAAGGGATTGACGCGCAGCGCGGGCCGTTCACGCGCATCGTCTGATTCTCAATGCCGCTTGACTGGTGGCGGAATGTGCGAATGCGAAACCGAGGACTCGTGCTCAGCATAAGCCCGCGACGAAGCCACTTGGTAGAGTGGCTTGGCGCCAGGCCAGTCCGGCTGCCTTCGCATCAGCGCGATCAGGCGCTGCATCGCCGCAGCCGGAGGCAATGATCCATCGTAGAGCGCCAACTTGGTTCGCAGAACCGTATAAGATTCATCGTTGGCATCGGCGCTTTGGAGGATTTCCTTGGCCTGTTCAAGATCGCCCGCCTCAAGCAAGCGATCAATGGCTTCGAAGTCCGAGGGCATCTGTACGACGGGCACGACCTACTATCCTAACCAGATTCACACGAAGACGACAGTCTCACGTGCGGCACAAATTGCCGAACGTGGCGGGGCCGATGTGGGTAGCTGTCGGTGGCTCGACCTAGGTTATCTTTGCCTCGCAATGTCCCGTAGCTGCTCAAAAGTCTCCCGTTCTCGCCGTTCATTAGACCTGGTAGTTTGGGAGTTCAGAACGGCAGATGGCTCCAAGGAATCTCTAGTCGAACCATGTCGGACAACTCAGAAAAGCGTCCACTTTCATCCACGGGCGTGCCCGTCAGCGACTTGCTCAAAGAGAAGCAGCAGTTCCTAGCAACGTTCGGCATCGGAACGAAGCTGAGCGCGGAGGTGCTTGCCGAGTATGAGCGCCTGATGACACGACTCCGTGCGCTCGAGACAGAGAACGCGCGTTTGCGATCGGCTATGGAGGCCGACGCTGCGGTTCGAGAGCTCCTGGCAAAAATCGATCGATTGGAGCTGGAGAAGGAGGAGCTGCTCCATCGATTCCGCGAGGTGGAAGCGACTAGCAGCACGTTCTCAGACAGGTTTCAGGAGATCGAGTCTGAGCTGGGGAACCTGGCGAACCTGCTCGTCGCAAGCAGGCAGCTCCACGCGAGTCTGTCACCGCGCGGCGTCATGCGGCGTGTCAAGGAAGTCTTGGCTCAGCTGATCGGTGCCGAGCGATACGCGATCTACTTTGCCAACGGCGATCGGTCGGAACTCGTGCCGATCGCGTCCGAGGGGATCTCCGGGGACGACCTAGGCAATCGGCCGACAAGGGGTGGCCCATTAGGCGAGGTATTTGTGACTGGTCGGTCGATCATCCATGATGATATGGATCCGAGCCATGGGACGTTTGATGCGCCTCCCGCAGTTTTTCCCTTGACCGTGGACGAAAGAACGGTTGGTGTCGTCGCTGTTTATTCCACCTTGGCCCAGAAGACACGTTTCGATACAGTCGACTACGAACTCTTCAATCTGCTTGGTAGTCAAGCAGCGTGGGCTATCGTTAGTGCCACTCTGTTCGCAGCTGCCGAGCATCGTTTACCAGGCCTCGAAGCGTTCGTAGACCTTTCGGTGTAACCCCCCATGGCTGAATTTTCCTGTCTCATTGTCGAAGACTCCCCCATGATGCGGCAGTTGCTGGTCTTCGCACTGGCGCGCGTCAAGAACCTACGGGTCACCGAAGCGGATGACGGGGTAGACGGACTCCGGAAACTGGCCTCAGCGCGCTACGACATCATCGTGACCGACATCAATATGCCGATCATGGATGGGCTGAAGCTCGTGAAGCGGGTGCGCAGTGATCCGCTGCACAAAGATACGCCGATCGTGATCATCACGACGGAAGGCTCACAAGAGGATCGGCAGCGTGCTCTCCAGCTTGGGGCGAACGCCTACATTACCAAGCCGATTCAGGCGCCCCAGGTCATCGCAACCGTCAAGGAGTTGCTCAAAATCCCGTAACGCCGTTGCGTGCGCCGCAAACGTAGTCCTGTGCCAGGCTCCGACGCGAATACATCTTTCTTTTTGGTTAGTCCGTCGCGGCCACTGCAAGTTACGCAAGCCAAGGTGCGTCGTGAACACGGTAATCACCATGTACGAACCGCGCACGTTGGCTAACGGCTAACCCGCATCCACGCCATGTTCGGTGACGAACATATCGGCGCGCGCTTCGATGTTGTCACTTGCGTTATGAATGACGTCGGTGCATCTCGACGTCGTCGGCCACTGACGAAGTATATCGGCGCGCGTCTCGACGTCGTCGGCCACTGACGAAGTATATCGGCGCGCCTCGATGTTGTCACTTGCGTTATGAATGACGTCGGTGCATCTCGCCGTTGACGCCGTAAAGGACGTCGATGCGCCTCGATGTCGTCGGTCGATGACGAAGTATGTCGGCGCGTCTCGAAGTTGTTTGGTGACGAGTATCGGCGCGCGACGAGCACACCACGGAGCCGTATAGCGAATGGTCACACTGGTGATAACTCGGCTGGAGTCACTGGTGAGTATCACAGCAACTCGATTGGTTCGAAGATTTGCCCAATTGGACAGGACTTCGCAGTGTCGTATTGGTCGAAAGCGAGCGAACCGTTGCTGGTGAGACCAGTACGGAACGGCGCCACTACTGGAGCAGCCATGCCGCGAATGCTGAAGTGTTCGCGGGAATGATACGAGGTCACTGGTCCATTGAAAACGAGCTCCATGGTGTCTGGACGTGGGCTTCAACGAAGACCAGTCGCGGATTCGAACCGACCACGGCCCCGAAAACATCGCGCTGCTCCGCAAGGTCGCTATGAATCTGGCAAAGAGTGAGCGTACCCACAAGCGGGGAATTCAAGCCAAGCGCAAGCTCGCTGCCTGGAACGACGAATACCTGATCAAGCTCCTTCAGGCTGGATTGCCCGCAAAGCCAATCAAGTGAGCTGCGTGCCTGTCGGCCCCAGCGCGGCAGAACGATGGATGCGCTCAGCCGCACTGGGCTGGAACTAGCGCCTCATCAAGCCGAAGAGGCGTCCGCTCAAGCGATCGAGCCGTAGTCGAACCTCGGCGCAATCGGCTTCGCTGAGGTAGCTCCAGGCAATCGCGACCCCGAACGCCGCATGGGACTCCAGAAGCGAGCCCCGAGCGGTTTCGAAGAGATTGCGCGCACTACCCGCGC
>JBLNFG010000586.1:0-9251 GCA_050263495.1 Myxococcales bacterium
TTCTGTTCTTACCGAAACAAGGACTGCGTTGGTCGGTGGACCGTCTCTGTGCCACAGCGCGTTATGCAATTGGCGCGCCGCGTAATAATGGTGGCATGTCGCGAGGAAAGGGCTACACGGGGGCGCGCAATGTTCGCTATCACTCCAGTTCTGACGGCCCACGTGGTGGCCGCACGACTGTTGGTTGGCGACGCATTCTTGCTTTCGCTCAGTGCGTACCGGGTCACGTGCCGTGGGCTTCGGGAACTCCTTCGCCGGTTCATGCACACCCTCATTGTTCGGCGAACTGCGCAGTGTCGCTCCCTCCCGCAGCCAGTTCGCCCTTGGGTGCACGCGGTGGCGCTCGCCCTATTAGTGGTGGTGCCCAGCGCGCCGGTGCAGTGGATCGTGGTTTGGTCGAATCAGCTTTCCGGGCCAGCTTTCTCGGAACCGGCCGCTTCTAGACCGCCCAGCGTTCAGCGTGAGCACGACGAGCTGACCCCAGTAGCGACCAAAGAAGCTCCTGGAATCGAGCAGGGTAGCAACACGACCCTGACTTGCGAAATGCCTCCGTGCTGGGCGGCATCGGGCCTTCGAGTGTCGTTTCCGAACCAACGCTTTCGCCTCATTGCGGCGCGTGTCGGCATGTACCGTGGCTCTGCGCCGCCAGCCTACGGATCTGGGTGCCGCAACGCTCGCGCGCCACCTGTTTAGAGGACTAGCGCTCACTCAACGGCGTTGGGGCCGAGCGCATGGCGTCACCCACCGCGTTGAGCAGACCCTGCGACGCGATCTGACGTCGGACGTCCCTCGTTGACGAGTGCATCCGCCAGATTCGGCAATGCATCGCATATCCGGTTGTCACGCTTGCCGCCAATCACGACGCTCGACGCCAATCACGACGCTCGACGCCAATCACGACGCTCGCCGCCAATCACGACGCTCGACGCCAATCACGACGCTCGACGCCAATCACGACGCTCGGCGATTTGAGCGCCAAGCTTCCCACAGCCTGCCGAGCAGCCCCGAAGCAGGGGTTTGAGCAATCTATGTTGTCTATTCCCAACACCGTTCAAGGTGCAATTGTCATCAGCATCATCGACTTCATTCTCAGCTTCGTCCTCATTTCTGGGATCGGGGTCATTCTCGCCGTTCTTCCGGTGGTTAACCGCAAGTGGAAGATTGACGACGCCGAGCTGAAGCACGGGCACTAGCCAGAGCTTCTCTCGGCAATTCGGCACCCTTCTGACGACTAACGGGACTTCTCCAAGCCGAACAGGACAAGTGACCCCTTCGAGGGTTTACCAGGCTTCGGCGTTCCCCAGGATCCGCATATTAGCCACCGGCAGGTGGTTCCGACACTCTTGTCTCTGTGCGTTTTGGGCCCGACCTCACAAACGAGTGCAGGGCAAAGCTTGATTCTTTTCGCAACGGTTTTTCGCAGATTAAGGATCGCTAGTAGACCCATGTTGGACCAAATCTTTGCGCTGCTACAGGCCCTGTTGAATCAGACAGGACTCAGACACTTCTGGTGGGGAAACCTGCTGATGATCGCCATCGGCGTCACCATGGTGTTCCTGGCGATCGTCAAAAGATACGAACCTTTCCTGCTCCTTGGGATCGGCTTCGCCTGTATCGTCGTCAACGTACCTGGGTCTGATTTGGCCACGCCAGGTGGCTTGTTCCACTACGCCTACCGGGGCGTAGGTCTGCTCATCGTGCCACCCCTGATCTTTCTCGGTGTGGGCGCGATGACGGACTTTGGCCCGATGATTGCCAATCCCAGACTCGTGCTCCTTGGAGCGGGAGCTCACCTGGGTATCTTCGTGGCGCTCATTCTAGCCAAGGTCATCGGCTTCTCGCTAAACGAGGCTGGAGCGATCGGGATCATTGGTGGTGCGGACGGACCGATGGCGATCTTCGTAACCATGAAGCTCGCGCCGTATCTTCTCCCGCAAGTGTCCGTCGCCGCCTACTCGTACATGGCCTTGATGCCCCTAATTCAGCCTCCGATTATGCGGCTCCTCACCACGAAGGCCGAGCGCGAGATGGGGATGAAACAGCTGCGTCAGGTGAGCCGGTTAGAGAAAATCATCTTTCCAATCGTGATCGCCGCCGTGGTCAATCTGTTCTTCCCGCCCGTGGCGCCGCTCGTGACCATGCTGATGCTGGGCAACCTGCTGCGCGAGGCGCTCGTGGTGAACCGACTCGTAGAGACTGCCGGTGGTGCGCTCCTAAACGTCATCACCCTCGTCCTGACGACGGCAATCGGAGCGACCATGAAAGCAGATACGTTTCTGACCTTACGTACGCTCGAGATCGTGGGGCTCGGGTTGATCGCCTTCGTGTTTGGTACCGGATCGGGCGTGCTCACCGCAAAGATCATGAACCTGTTCCTCAAAGAGAAGATCAACCCGCTCATTGGCTCGGCAGGTATCGCATCTGTGCCGATTGCCGCCCGCGTGTCACATATCGAAGCATTCAAAGCCAACGGGCAGAATCTTCTC
Source organism: Myxococcales bacterium (assembly GCA_050263495.1). Classification (GTDB taxonomy): domain Bacteria; phylum Myxococcota_A; class Polyangia; order Polyangiales; family Polyangiaceae; genus FEN-1139. The sequence goes on from JBLNFG010000586.1 coordinate 2,487, forward strand.
ATCTACCACGCCATGGGTCCGAATCTCGCTGGCGTGTTTGGGACGGCGATTTCCGGTGGGATCTTGCTGGCACTGCTTGGGGCACAGTAGGGCGTAGTTCAACTGACAGAACAGCCGCCGCTTGGCACTAGCCAAGTGTACTCTGGCTCTGCTTGTGCAGACATTCGTGGTTGGCTGACAAGCGTCGCAATAACGAAATGCCGCCCCATCCGATGGACTGGGGCGGCATTCGGTGCGCTTCACGCCGGACGGCGCGCTTGCCTACTCGACGGGATAACCTGCCGCTTTCGGAAGCTTGCCGTCGATTGGAATGACCCTAACATCGTGGCCCAATTCGTTTATGCGCAGGTAGGTGACGGCCGTAGGGTTGCCGGCAACGGCTCTGCGCGCGTACTCGGGAGATGGAAGTGACTTGGGTGGACCCGAATTACCTCGGATCTTGCGATCGATCCAATAGCGACCTAGCTCGTCTTCCGACATTCGGAGCACGACGCGTTCGAAGGTAGTCCGCGCTGGCGAATGCTTCGCCTGATTGACCCCAATCACGTTCACTCCACCTGGTCCAGTCAACACCGAGCCAAGGTAGAGCCGTTTCAATTCGTTCAGCGTCAACCCAGTGATAGGGCTGCTCTTGGCCACGACCACGGCCAATCGTGTACTTTCATCCGCCTGTGGCGCGGGGGAAAAAGCCATGACCATGACGGCCGCCAACAGGGCCAAACAACGTGCCTTGATGGATGGGATGGTGTGCATGGCTAAAAGCTCCAGGCGATTTGTGTTTCGAATTTACCGAACCCAGGCGTTTCCGTGGCCCCCGGTAACTGAGACTTCTCAGGAAAATAGATCCACGAAAGCTGCGCCTTGAGCACCACGCGTGGCGTTGGTCGCACGTTGAGCCCTCCCCAGGCTGAAGCCAACACGGGCGCCAACTCCTGTCTACCGACGCGCATGTACTCGTACCCAAAGAACGGCATCGCGTTCCACCACGGCGTGCGGTAGCCGAGTAGGGTGTAGAAGGCCACTCTCCGGTGATCTGGAACGAAGCCCGCAGGACCGCCCAAAAATGCCGCATCTGACGCGCGCGCAGCCGCATACGCCCTGTCGTTCATGCCCGCCTCGCTCTGCACCAAGAGCCCGTGGAATTCCCATTTGACGTCCGTGGTCAGGCTTGCCTCGGAGTACTCGAGCAACGCCGGATCGCTGATAACCGGCGTGTTGTCGACCATCGCGAATGACTGTGTGCGATTGGTGTAGCGCCCACGGAATCCCGAAAGGCCGAACTGCAATTGACCGAAGTCGCCTTCCGTGCGTACGAACAAACGTCCACCAATGGCTTTGTTGTGATCGAGATCCTTATAGGTGTCGATAGGACCTCGACCATTGGAAAGCGTCAGGTGGTAGCCGAACTGGGTGGCGCGATAGTAAAAACTCCCGAACGCCTCGAGCCCCGTTTGGCTCTGAGGAATGAAACCTTCTCCCACCAGATACGGCCGGCGAACGCCGATGATCACGGGCGAGCCGTGGTCCACGTTCCAGATGCCGTAAGGCGAAAGGAAATGTCCGGCGCGCAGCGTCAATGCTTCGTGGAAGGTGCGCTCGATCTGCGCGCGCTGGATCGCGATGGCACCCCACTGAAGCGGACGGTTCGTGTCCGTGTAGTCTTGGGCGGTCGCGTCAAATCTCTTCGGATCCGCCACGTACTGCTCGTTATAAGGGATTTGACCATGTGGCAAGTACGTGAAACGGACTTCAACCAGGCTGCGCCAGTTGTCGCCGAGTTCACTGCCCATGTACAGGTTGAGATTGCCCACAGCAAAGGTCGAGTAGCGGCTGCCGAAACCGGTAACTTTGTTTCTGAAGTCCTTGTTGAAGGTGACATCCGCAAAGCCGTAGAAGTTGATCCGGTGATCATCGGAGTCCCCTTCGCTGAGCCCTGTGGAACCTGAGTCGTCGAGGGGGATTGCGTCCGTTGCCTCTGTGCTCGGTGCGCCAGCTTCGACAGACGGTGAGGCTTGTGCGGCATTTGCTGCGCCAGGTTCGCCGCTTGGCGCTTGAGCAGGCGGGGCCGAGGTGGATTCGGGTGTGCCACTGAGCTCGGTGCCAGTCGCGCTTGTCGGGGGCGTTGCGGGTTGCTCCGGGGACGTGCCAGCTGCGGCCGGGTCCGTCGCGGCCGCGGCAGGTGCAATGGCAGTTGCTGACGCGGGTCGCGCGGGTGCAGCGGCGACGGGAGCGGCAGCTGCCGGAGCTTGCCGCGGTGGTGTTGCAGCGGGCGCGGTGGGTGCAGGCGCAGCCGGCGTTGCGGGCGGCGGTGCTATGGTGGCTGGAGCTTGTGCACGAGGTGCCGCTGGAGCTTGTGCCGGCGCTTGCCCATACGCCGTGAGAGGAGCGAATGCGCAGAGACTCGCAAGCGCGCCAAACAGGTGTCTCACTCGAAGAGTTGCGCTTCGGGTCATGGGCATGCCTCCCCCTGAATGCAGATCGGATTGGGTACACCAAACTTCGAGAGGTCGCAGCATAGGTATCCGCTGAAGCAATTATTGGGAGTGACGGTGCATCCCTCGACGATGCAGACCTTCATCATGGAATCGCAGAACGTGGCGTCGGTTCCCGCGCACTCGGCGGCACTTGTGCACGCCTTGCCGGCACCGACCGGCGGTCGACGGCAAATGCTCGGGGTCACCCCGGTATTGCAGTCGTAACCGCCTTCGCACTCTGCAGCAGTTGTGCATCCCGATTTGGTGCAGTATCCCGAGCCCGAGCTATCCAGGGCGCAATACGAATAGTTCGCATCCGTACAAGGTGTCGCGGCGCTGCAGGCAGTGCCTTGGGCACTGGTCGCTGCCACGCACGCGCCGCCCTCGGCTGGGCGAGAAAAACCTGCATCGCAGACGCATCCGGACTGCCCAGGAACTTCGTGCTCACCGCAAGGCACGCAGCCGGCAGCCGTAAGTGCGGCATTGGGCTCGCAGATGCATCGCACTTTGTCCAGGTAAACAACTTGATGGGGGCCGCAGATGTTGTCCGGATCGTACACACAACCCGCGAACGCGCCGGCGACCCCGCCTAACGCCCAAAGAACATATGAAGCGCGTCTCGTCGACCACTGCCATCCGGGCGATCTGGTCGAGGTAGCTCCTTCAATTGCCATGACCTCGTCTCCTCCTCGCGTAACGCAAGGGACAGCACGTTACGAGTGAACGTTAACGCGGTCCCTCCTGGTGGCATAAGGGGGAGGGCAATTATGCCCCGAGTCATTGGGTAAGCCAAAAACTGCTGCGAAAATGCAAGTGCTTGAATTCGAAGTGTTCTCGTCGATCGAAAACTTTGGGGTAGCGGGGACTTAACTTCTCGTGACCCTGATCGAAGGCGTTGCTCGGACGCCTTCCGAGCAAACGCGCCAGCGCGACGACATCGACAACTCTGGCGAACCACTCGCTTTATTGCTCGGACGCCTTTCGAGCAAACGCGCCAGTGCGACGACATCGACAACTCTGGCGAACCACTCGCTTCATTGCTCGGACGCCTTCCGAGCAAACGCGCCAGTGCGGCGACATCGACAACTCTGGCGAACCGCTCGCTTCATTGCTCGCGCGCATCGCTGCTATTGAGCCGCTGCTGTCGCTGGGAGTCGTCGCCAGTTTGCTAGGTGGTGACGAACACGAGTGAGCTGCTGGTACTGGCGATCTCGCCGAGTCCGCGTGCGTTCGCTCCGCGGAGCCACCGCGACGGACAGACCAAAAGCAGGAAACGAGGACACGTCGCGAAGCGGTTCGATAGGTGAAGTCGCTCGGACTCGGTTCATGTTCGGACAGACCAAAAGCAGGAAACGAGGACACGTCGCGAAGCGAGACATGTGTCCTCCGTGCTCGTCTTTGCGTCAGGTGCGCCCCTGCACGCTTGAGGTGCCTACACTGTGTGTGCACGCCGGATTTGGCCGCACAACGGGCGGCGTCCACGTCCCGCGGTTCCGAAATTAGCCAGTTTGTGGTCTAGCGTTACTCACCTCGGAAGCGTAGCCTGGTGATGCGACTGGCCGGGGCTGGTCGCTTTTGCCCGCGCAATGAGGGACGCCTATGTATCGCAGATATGTCTGGTTGACCGTGACGGCTGCGAGTTCACTCGCCTGTTCGATGGTTTTGAAGACGAACGAGAACCAGTGCGCAACGGACGATGACTGCAAGGCGCGCGGCGCCCTCATGGCAAACGCCGTATGCCGCGAGCAAGTGTGCGTCGATCGCGAGAAAGCGGACGGCGGCGAGAAGCCGGACGCCGGTGGCGTGGGTGCGTGGAGCTGTCTTGGGAAGGTGGTTTGGGAAGCCCCTGCGCAACCGCAAGTGGTTGTCACCATGAACTTCGTTGACTTGGTCGCCAAGTTGCCCGTGGCCAACCTGTCTGTCCGTCCCTGCGCGAAAATGGATGTAGTGTGCGCGAATCCGCTTGGGCCCGCGGTCACCACCGATCAGAACGGTCTAGCCACGCTGACGCTTCCGGCAAGTTTCGATGGCTATGCTGAAGTGGTGAGCTCGACGGTGGCGGATGCAGGTAGCACGTCAATTGTTCCCACGCTGGTCTTCTTCAATCCTCCGCCCAACAAAGACCTGCATTATGGAACGGTGCCAACCTTTACGCCCCCGGCTCTGGCTGCTCTGGCCGCGGGTCACGGAAACACCGTAGATCCATCGCTCGGCTTCTTGTTCTCTGGTGCCATGGACTGCTCCGGAAAACCAGCTGCAGGTGTCTCCTGGGATCCCGATCGAATACTGGAAGCAACACGCCGCTTTTACTACGTCGATGGTCTACCCAGCGAGGCGGCCGTGTCGACTGACGCGACGGGTTACGGCGGCTTCATCAATATGCCAACCGGCACCATTCGTCTCTTCGTCAAGATCCAAGCTACGGGGCTTGCCGTTGGAGAAACCTCAGTGTTTGTTCGTGCCGGGCACCTCTCCACTGGCTTTCTCGTGCCCACCCCTTAGCGACGTCAAACCCGTCCACCGCGCCGATCGCGCCTACGAAGATCAACGCAATTGAACCAGATCTTTCCCACCAAGCGCCCAGACTGCGATGAACACTGCCGACGAACAGGAGCACTGTCGATGAACCGCCATAGATCCACGCTTGCCATGGTTGCCACGAGCTTGATCTGTTTCACACTGGCTCAATTCGTGTCGGCAGCTGAATCGGATCAGCTCGCAGAGGGGCGAGCCCACTTCGTTCGTGGTGTCGAATACTATAAGGACGAGGACTTCCGTAACGCGATGGTGGAGTTCAAGCACGCTTACGAACTCGCCCCAAACTACAAGATTCTGTACAACTTGGGCCAAACGGCGCAAGAGCTCAAAGACTACGCCTTTGCGTTGAAGTGCCTAGAACAGTATCTGGCAGAAGGCGGGAATGAGGTCCGTGCCGACCGTCGGACGGAGGTGTCTGCGACGGTGCGCAAATTGAAGCAGCGCGTAGCCGAAGTGACGTTGAGTACCAGCGTTAGTGACGCCGAGGTGTTCGTCGACGACGTTTCTGCCGGGAGGACTCCGCTAGCGGCGCCGCTCGTGGTCAGTGCCGGCCGCCGTAAGATCGCGCTGTCCAAGGGGGCTCAGAACGTGAGCCGCGTCGTCGAAGTAGGTGGTGGCGAGAAAACGGAGATCTCCTTGGAGTTCACCGAGCGTCCCGCCAATTCACAGGAATCCAGCGCAGACGAGGCTGTGCGGGGCAGTCAAACCAAGTCCGCACCTTCGAACACGACGGCCGCGCCAGCGAACGACAAACCGCTCACTGGAAGTGAGTCGGCGGTGTCGGAATCACCAACCAGCGGGGTTGGGAATGCTGTTTGGATAGGCGTCGCGGTAACGGGCGCCTTGGCGGTGGCGACGGGGGTAACAGGGATACTCGCCGTGTCGGCAAAGCGCGACTTCGACTCGACCATGGACCGCTACCCGATTACGCCCGACGATGTCTCCGACGCCCGCAACAAGACGCGTCGGCTGGCACTGGTGACCGATATCCTCGGCGGGGCAGCCATTTTGAGCTGCGGCGTCACCATCTGGATTGCGGCCAGCGGCAGCGGTCACGACAACGAAGATTCGAAGCGTGTCGGCATCGTCCTGACTCCGACGGGACTGGCTGCTCGCGGAAACTTTTGAATCATCGATCTTGATTCTCGGACAGCGCTCATCCAGGACAGCTGCATTCATGCCGATTGCTGGGTCGGTGACCTGTTCCCTTCGCTTCCATGGCGGTTGTTGCGTTCGTTCCGATATCTGGTTTCTGTGGGTCGGCAGGGCCCCTGCCCCGCCTCCGCCAAATCAGCGGTAGGTGTTTTGGCGAAATGCGAGGTGGATTCTCGAGATTCGCGTGCTTTGATCCCGAATCGCGACCGCTGATTTAGAACCGAGACCCGTGTACGTGTCGCGTGTTCAGGCACAACGGCGCACTCCCATGCAGCGCTCGTTGTCGTGCCTGACGGGCGAGTTCATGCGGGGCCACGGGCGAAGGCGTCGCGTCCGGCGGCCAGGGCTATCACTGTGACGTAGAGGCGGCTCATTGCGACCGCCGCCATGAGCATAAAGTCAGCAATTTCAGGGCTTTTCGTTGGTGCGCAGTCGCGTGAGTCCCTCGCAGCGAGAACCGCTTGCCGTGAACAGGTTACGGATAAATGACGTTCGCTGCGCGGTAAGAAAGCCAGAATTCGGAGATTTTGCAGGCTCTCGCGGGTTCAATGGTAGCCGTTGGGGCGCGGGGATTCCTCGAAGCGGGGATTCCTCGAAG
>JBLNFG010000587.1:0-10338 GCA_050263495.1 Myxococcales bacterium
GATACCGCGAACGGTGCACCCTCGAGCTGCATAGAAGCTACGAACCGCCCCTATGTGAACACCGACTCCTCGGCGGTCAGTATCGACAACACGTCCGCGACGCTGTGCACGTTGGCTGCGAGCACCTGTGTTGCTTTGAATCAGTACCGCTCCACCTCTTGTCAAACCCCAACGGCCCCGAGCGACGCGCTGTGTGGCTTTGCGCAGGGAGCCGATTCCAAATGCGTTCCGTTCGATACTGATTTCCGCTGCACCACGACCTGCATTAGTGACGATGACTGCAAGGGCAGTGGCGGCAGCAGCGGCATTAAATGTGATCTAAACGCTACGCCCAACGTCTGCACGCTGCAGTAATCCGCTCCGGACTCTATCCGAAGCAACTACGGGCTGCGATAACTTGTCCCTCGTCGCAGCCCGTAGGCTTGGAGCCTAGAGCTCGCGAGGTCGCTGAACGCGAATGAGTACGGACAACGCGGCGATGTGCGAGCCTCGTCGTGCAGCTGGACTCCGCGGCGGTCGGCTCGCGATGCCCGAAATGCGCCTCCCATTCCGGCCCGGCCCGGGAGAAGAAGTAGCGCCTCTTGACGATTTCAGACAACGAATCGCTGCTGGTGACCGAATAGGCATCTGAAAGCAAAACGGAACCCCTCTCTGGTTGGGTTGGGCGCGTCGTCAGATTGACGCGTTCACCAAACTGACGGGAACGGTCCATCGTTTCTGCTGACCATCTGCTCAACGAGCTTAGGTACCGTGTCTTGTGGCGAAGACTGTGCCTAGTCATGCTGCTGCTCGACGCGCGTGAACGGAGGGACAAATCGAACTGGTACTCTCGCTCAGCTGCAGTTTCGTCCAACCTGCGCAGCAGCTGTCCGAAGGGATGACAGAAAGGCGAACAATCGCACTCTTGGCATGAATACCACCCGCCTACCAAACTCAGTCTCGCTGCGAAATGACAACGTAACGGGATGGATATTTACAAGGCGATTCTCGCTCACGCATTCAAGTTCCTGTAGAGGGACAACAACTTCTTTGAGGTAATTCGAGATGTACAACCGGTGGCCATCGAGGGCAACGCGCTTCAGGCGAACGCATCCCCAGTAGATGAACGCGCTGCCCACCAAGGTCGCAACCAGAAACATCCACTTCATGTCCGGAGGTGGGGTCAGCCTCGCGTCTTGGCGCGCGTCAACACCCGTCAAGAACAGCATGGCAGTACCAATAGTAAAACCGCCGATCCAGAGGACAGGAAAGACGACTTTGTAAAAGAACGTGTTGGCCGATGAGAGTGTTTCCCGCATTTCGTACTTTGGAGAATAGCATGTGCTGGTCCACGAGCGCGGCAATCGTGGATGTCTCCAGACTAGGCGGCGGCTGTGTTGGGCGACACAGCCTACGAGTCAGGATAGAGACGCGTCAATCGAGCGGAAGAATTCCCTTATCGGAAGGACGACAGCGTCGTGTACCGGCCTACGGAGATGCAGCCGACCATTCTTGAGTTCGGCAATGCTGGGGAGGCGGGAGGCAGGAATCGACTCACATGCCGCTGATCGCCCGTGTGGCCGTCGCTATGTACGATTGCATTGCGCATGATTCTGATGACTTCGATGTCGTCCCGGATCGCGCCGCGAGCGAGTGCAACGCCATTGGTCTCCAGATAATCCGCCGGCTGGCGATAGACACAAACCTACTGGAAAGCACGACCGGCTGCAGACACGAGTTGGGCAGCGCGTCCACCTTCACCGCCAACGCTCTGCCACTGCATCTACGACGCTGGAAATGGCGGCTCGGGCATCATGTCGATCAACGCCACGAGCGAGAAGCGAATCGTATTCGGTTTCAGCGTGGCGAATGTGAGCGCGCACAGCTAGGTCTATTGCGTTCGCGTCAAAGCTCTTTGCTGCAGCAGTTCGACCGATCCGGGAGCTGTACTTGCGACAGGCGTGCTCGGCAATGCAAGTCTCACGGCCCTCAGGGCACTCCGGATAGCGACGCCTGATTTCCGCAGCAAAGCGTTGCACGTATTCACGATCCGATTCGAGCGCGTGCTCGGCACGACGACGTGCCTTGGCTGCACGGGCAGGAGCGTCTTCGAGACAAGCCGTCTCAGCTGCTTCGAGCGCCGCCGATTCGACCAAAAGTCCCTGACGCTCGTAGCGCTTTCGAGCCCGGCTCCACTTCAGAACGACCGCCCAAAGAGTTGAACCCTGCTTCGCGCGTCTTGTGAGTGCGGCATCCCCAGTTGGAAGAAACTCGAGGTGATCGAGATCGGCACAACTCAAGCACAGGGCGCCTTTGGCATCGACCAAGCAGACCCATGCGGAGTGCCCGAGCGCGGCGTTGCATTCAATACACGCACCCTCTCGGCTGGATATGAAGACTTTGAGTTCTGAGGCAGCTACCACCGTAACGATATTTAGCACGTAATGCGGCGACGGTTGCAATAGAGACGCTCGCCCCATACTAGAAAATTGTCAGGTTACGTCGCCATCAAACCTACGGATTGGTTTGGACCGTCGCACTTTTTGAGATCGGTATGACCGAGCTGAGCGCCGGTGAAAGATTGACGAGCTCGAAGGGGAGCTGCCATCTAGTGATCAGCTCCACAAGGCGCGCGAGATCCAATCGTCGCGTTCGTGTCATATATCGGCGATGCACGCCCCAAGTGCTGCGGGCGGACGGCTCGAACAGCGCGTAAACCATCCTGCGTGCTCAACGATTGCGCATTGACGGTCACCGCAGCGATCGCAGACTGTCCAACCCACCGTGCGCAGAGAAGCTACAGCGCGCTCCGCCTAACTTGGCTCCTCGCAAGAGGGTCCTGGCGCCATCGACGTTGGAATTCTCCCGAGTAACGGTGGTCCCGCTCGGAATTGGTGATATTGCTTTGAGCGTGACTTAAAACTTCGAAGGGTTCGATCGAAAAAATGTCTGTGATGCGCCTGACGCAGCACAACTCCAGACGCACCAATACCTGTGCTAGCGCGCGCTTCAATCGGCACGTCGTCGTCGGCATGACGATGGCGATTGTCGCGCTCGTACTAGTCGCGCGCGTGTCGGCCCAAGCAGCGCCGTTCGGGCCACCTCACCAGCTCGGTTTCCGAAGTGAACAGCAATGCGCTATCTCATCCGTGGATCCACGCTTATCTGTCCCGGTCGATCTCATCGAGAGCGCGTCTATCGACGCAGGATGGAGTAAGGCATTCGTTGCCGTCCTGCTCCCGATCGGACCAATTCTTTACGCCACGTTCTTGCTGGCTACCGCGTTGAAAAAGGAGCGCCAACGCCGGACAATCGTCACTCCGCCATCCGGATACGTACTCGCGAACGGTCGGATCCGCGCCGGCCGAAGCAAAAAGCAGGCGGCGATCCGGGTGGACTTCGAGCTCGAACGGACGAAGACCAAGAAGGGCCACGTACTTTATCGCGAGCGCACCCACGAGATCTACGTTCGCCCGTTCACACTCGAGACGAGTGAGGGCGAGTGTCTCGACATTCAGCCCCATCACGACACCACTACGCTGCATGCGCCCGTGGAGGGAGAGCATTGCACCCGGTGGACCCAAGTCGCAGCCGGAGACCATGTTTGGGTCTACGGGCGATTGTCGACAAGACCATCCTCAACGGATGCTGCTCGAGACGGGGCACAGCGAAGCGGAGCGTGCCTGGACGGCCGCGGCGCGCGCCTGCTCGTCTCGACGGAACCGATGGGCTCACTGTTTAGAAGAGACCGGAACCGCCGCCTCGGGCTCGCAGCGGCCTTGATTGCGTGGCTCGGGCTGCTCGAGTTCGGGGCATTCGGATCCTATTGGGCAGTCTTGCAGGCAGGGCGACCCGTGGTCGGACATGTCGTCACCAAATCCGAGTGGTCCCGCACGAGCAGGGAGCGTTTCGGCCGTTCCAACTCGAGCTGGATTCATGCCGTTACGGTCGAGGCGGAGGGGCACCGCAAGCGGTTCGAGATCGGAGCATCAAGTTGGAATGCCGTCTGCGAGCAGACTCCGGCTTCGGTTCTGCTCGCCCCCAACGCGATGACGTTAGGCACTCAGCCGAGGGTGACCATTGGACGATGCCTAATCACCGGGTTGCTGATGCTCTGCGGCCTCACCGCAGTCGTCCTCCTTGGCAGGGTTGAAACGCCTTGGTACTCGTCTACCCGTGGGTGGCGCGGCACCGACCGGCCGCCACGCGCCGACCAGAAAAACGCGACTTGAGGTTGCGACGATCCCACACGCGAAATAGAATCTCGGGCACCAGTCGTTGGATTGGAGTGGGTACTATGGGGACGTTGCACGCGGTTCGACAGGGTGAATGCTTAGTCACCATCGCCCGCCAGTATGGTTTTTCGGACTACAAGGCCATTTACGATCACCCAGCCAATGCGGCATTCAAGAAGGCGCGGCCCGATCCGAACCAGATATTTCCTGGAGATCGTCTGGCAATCCCAGACCAGGTTCCCAGAACGTACAGCCGCGCTACGGGTGGAGAACTAGGAGTACCGATCAGGTGCACGACACAAGCTCGCCGCCTGGGGCAGCCGCGCCGCCGTCGAGCCTACGGGGTTTGGACCGACGTGCTTTTTGGGATCGGTACGACTGAGCCGAGCACCGGTAGCTCGCGCGCCTTGCGTATTGCGCATCATTGGACCGCGAAGCAGTGACATTGCCCGCGGCTTCCCAAGTCGAAGCGAAGAGCGGCGCTCCAGACACGCTACGAGGTAGTCTTCAAGGAGCTAGGGAGCGTTCCCTGGACTCATGCCGTCACTGAGCACTATGGGCTCATCAAGGCGCAGCTAGAGCACAAGGAAAGGCGTATTGAAGACTTCGATGCCGCGATTGCCGCGCATGCGCTGGCGACGGGGGCGATTCTGGTGACGGCCAACATCGACCACATGGCGCGAGTTCCAGGCCTCGTGATCGAAGATTGGCTTGACCCGATCGACTGAGTCTGCTGGTAACCAACTCAACAGTATTCGCAGCAGATTTCCACCACTCTCTCGTCCAATCGCGTCTTGCGACCATATCCGGCTCGGTCCTCACCTCGAAGTAGAAGCTCGGAATTGAAGTATCATGTACGCTCTCGGCTGCATTCGAACTAAGCCTACCTCCTGACGCGTTGAGGAACCAGCTGCTCAAGCCGGTAGTCGAGAAATCCCGGAAGGCATGGAGTCTTTCGCGGCGGTGCTAGATCCCCCGGGTGACAGTGAGCACTGCCCCTCTGTACGCTGGGCGGCGGCAAACCAAAGACGCCAAGACCGCGCGCCGATACTGGAGCGAGTACTACAGGAGGTAGCCGTGCCCCTTGCAGCCGGGCCGAGCACATGGAGGGAGGCGACAACTAGAAATTTGTCAGGTTACGTCGCCATCAAACCTACGGATTGGTTTGGACTCCCATGCTCTTTGGGATCGGTACGACCGAGCCGAGCACCGGCAGCTCGCGCGCCTTGCGGATTTCGTTGCGCGTCATTGGGCCGCGCAGCAGCGACATCGCCCAACGAGGTTGCAGGAGCAGTGATCCGATCTTGGCGTGCACGTCGCGCATCAAGAACCACCTTGGTGCAAGGTGCTTAATCACTTGCCCCAGCTTCGCCGTGCTGTGTCCGTCTGTTGCGACTAATGCGAGGCCGTCGAGCACGCGGGCGCCCAATGCACCAGAGCCCCGCGTTGCCCAAGGCACGGTAATCGAGGTCCATCGGGTTTTGCGTAGCCACGACGACCCCAACACCAAAGGCTCGGGCCTGCTTCATCAATGCCACGATAGGCCGCTTCGTGGGCGGATTGGCGGGATGGGGCGGCAGAAAGCCGTAGACCTCGTCAAACATCACGAGCGCACGCAGACGACTAGAGCCAGGCAATGATCGCACCCACGCCAGCCGCTCTTCTAGCAACACGCCGAGCACCAGCGCCCGCTCCTCATCATCTAAATGGGCGACACTGACGATGACCGCCGGCGTGCGCCCCTTCTTGGGGGTCAGCCAGTCTCCGATATCGAGCGATGCACCCTCGCGCCAACTGGCGAAGGTAGGCGACGCCAACAACGTGTTCAGAGCGGCCGCCAACGACTTGCGCTCCGTTTTGGGGAGAAAGGCGTCGATGTCTAGGGCACCGATCTTGTCGATGGGCGGCGCCTTCAGATCCTGGAGCAGGGTTGCCAAGTCGGCTGCCTCTCCGCGGCGCAGATGCTGCTCGGCCAGTACCGAAAGTAATACATGTTCGCGGCTCTTTGCGGGATCAGGATCACGCCCAAGCAATCGCAACACCAGTGACACCGCAGGAAAGCGACGCCTCGGCGTACTTGGTCCCAGGCGTTTACCAATACCGTGTACATCTGCTGGCGCGCGAGCGTAGCCTTCGCGACCGCGGCCGGGGCAAGAGCGCGCGCGCCAATGTCATCGATCAATTGATCCCCCAGGAAGTATGCACGATCGAGTTCTTCGATGGTCAAGGCGTTTTCCCAGCAATGTCGGCCCAATTGTCCGTAATCATGTTCACAACCGTCAGCTGTCCCGAACCGTCTCGTGAATGGACGGTGCAACATAGTTCACTTGGCCGGTGCTCGATCCGGCCCAACAGCAAAAGCGAGATCCTCTGTCGATTTCTGACAACGAACCAGTGGGATCGACCGAATCGCTACTGAAAGTAGAACACACGGACCCGATTGGTTCGTCTTGCCCCTTTAGCGCAATTCACCCTCTGACGGCAGTAGTGCACGTTTTTGCCGACAGCTTGATCATCAATCTGACGGGGCCCTGACCTGTTAACGGCTTACAACGAAATCGATCATCGACACAGCTTGGCGTGGCGATTTAAGTGCCTTGCTTGTCGGCACAGTGCCCCAATTCCGGCCCGGCAGCGAAAAGTAAGACCCCTGGCGATTTCAGACAACGAAGCGCCCTGAGCGCCCGAATAGACGCCCGTAAGCGAAAAGGAACGTCTCTCGGTTGGGCTTGGCGTCGTCTTGGGGCGACCACCAATGCCGACGGGAGGGGTCCAGGGTTCAACCGATAGGCGGCTCAAGAACACTATGTACAAATCAATCACTTCACTGAATATTGTGCAATTCCTCGTTACACTCGCCGCAGTCTCCGGCTGCGGCGAAAAGGCCAGCGACTGCTATGAAGGCGCTACCTGCCCAATCGGGGGGAACAGCTCCGCACACTTCGCGGGGAATGGAGGGCAAGGCGGAAAAGTCACGGAAGGTATCGAGAGCGGCGGGGCGCTTACGTCTGCTGCCAGGGTGTCGTCTTCTGGACCTATTCTCGGCATCGCAGGTACGGGCTTTGCGACGGCAGGCACTGCCGGAACTAACGCAACAGAGAATGCCTTCTCCGTTGCCGGTGCGGCGGGCGCGCTAGTGCAGCTCCCGTGTAACGGCGACTGCTCCGGGGCAACGCCAGTATGCAATCTCGCAACTAACTCCTGCGTTGAGTGCACGAGCGATGGGCAGTGCCCGAACGGAGCACCCTACTGCTACACCCGATTGAACATCTGTGCGCCACTGGTTGCCTCGAACTGTTCTTGGACGCGAGAGACGCGTGCCTATAGTAAAGAGAAGCGGGCTTGCGTCCAGTGTATCTCGGATGCCGACTGCGACCAAACGTCACCGTACTGCAATCTCGCGCTCAATGAGTGCGTCGGTTACCTTGCCTCGGCGGGCTGCACGAGTGCGAGTGCGCCACGTTGGGATGCCGCTGCGAAAGCTTGCGTTCCGTGTCGTCAAGATCGTGACTGCGACTTGATACCCGGCAAGCACGTCTGTGATGCCGGTGAATGCGTGCAGTGTACGGACATCAATTATTCCGAATGCGGCAAACTCAACGGACAGAGCCTAGTTTGCGACTCAGTGAATCGCCGGTGTGCGCTCGACAAGACTGTTGGCTCTGGGAGCGCATGCACTCCGTGTGTTTCGGACGCGCAATGTCGTGCAGGGCAACTCTGCGCGGAGCAACTTTTCGACAACGCCTCAGTAGGTCGGTTCTGCTTCTGGAAAGAAGGAGACACGGCGAATGGGGCACCAGCCACCTGCGCCAGCGAAGCGGCTCGACCGTTTATCGAACCGGTGTCAGTGAAGCGCATTGATGGAACCAGTGCCACCTTATGCGGACTTCGGGCGAGCACGTGCGTGGCATTGGAGCGCTACAAGACGTCCTGTGCGTACGAGGGTAAGCCGGGTCCGGGTCTGTGCGGTTTCTCCGCGCCGAGGGACGCGACGTGCGGTGGAGACGCCTTGGGGAAATTCGTCTGTCGGGTGAGTTGCATGAGCGATAACGATTG
This sequence comes from Myxococcales bacterium, assembly GCA_050263495.1. Classification (GTDB taxonomy): domain Bacteria; phylum Myxococcota_A; class Polyangia; order Polyangiales; family Polyangiaceae; genus FEN-1139. The sequence goes on from JBLNFG010000587.1 coordinate 8,271, forward strand.
TCCGGCGAACGACAGCGGAAGCGGCGGAATCTGCGATTGGGAGTCGACGCGGCCCACGTGCCTGCCGCCTCCCTGAAAGATCACACGGACCGCTACCTGAGGCCCTTTTGGGGGGCGAAGTGACTGGCCGTTGACGCTCGCAACAGGTGTGAGTCGTGCGTTGGCTCGGCTAGTGGTATCAGAGACAGCCCCAGCCCGTCTTTCGCTAGCCCATGACCACGAACACCAACACGAAGCGCGTCCCCAAGTTTTTTCCCTTGGCCATGCAGTCGTTGGCCGTGCTGTGCTTAATTTCACAGATAGTTGGGTGCTCCGATAAGAGCAGCGATTGTCGGGAGAACGCGACCTGCCCAATTGGAGGCCGCGCCGGGGCTGGGGCAGGACTTTCGAACGCAGGAACGGCCGGCGCCACTACAACGAGTCTGGCCAGTGCTGGTCATACTATCGCCTCGGGCGGCGGTGGGGGAGGCTCGCTTGGAGGGACCGTTGGCGCGGCAGGAACCAGTGCGGGTGCAGGAGTGAATGGCCTCGGAGGCGCAGTTGTCGGGTCCTCCGCAATTGCCTTTGCCGGTGCGGCGGGTAGCCCAACGCGGCCATGCGGCGGAGCTTGCACAGGAACTACGCCCATCTGCAACCAAGCAACGAATACCTGCGTCGAGTGCCTCGATGGTGCGCAGTGTTCCGTCACGAAGCCGTATTGCTACGCCAGATTGGGTATATGCGCGCCGATGATCGCGGAGAATTGTACGTGGATTCCCGCCACTCCCGTGTACAGCAAGGAAAGGCAGACTTGCGTCGAGTGTCTGGATCACACGGATTGCAAGACCACGGAAAAGTCATTCTGCAAGGTCGCCACGAACACCTGCGTCTCCTGCTTTTCCAATCAGGACTGCACCACCGCGAGCAAGGCGCGCTGCGACACGGCGTCAAACAGCTGCGTCCCTTGTAACGTCTACAGCGACTGCACCCAGGTTGAGAGGAAGCACGTCTGCGACGCTGGTACGTGCGTGCAGTGCACCGGCGCGAAGTACTCCGACTGCGGCAAACTCGACGGGCAAGCCCTGGTCTGCGACTCGGTGAACCGCACGTGCTCTCTCGATCAGACGGAGGCATCGGGCGACGTGTGCACTCCCTGTATCTCTGATGCTCAGTGCCGAGCAGGACAGCTTTGTGCGGAACAGCGATTCAACACTGAAGTGGCGGGACGATTCTGCTTCTGGAGGGAAGGCGACACTGCGCACGGCGCGCCGTCCAGCTGCGCAAGCGGGACAGCTCGTCCCTATGTCACTGCCGTCGCTTCGACGAGCGTTGATGGCTCAACGGTCACGTTGTGCGGTCTCCAAAGCAGCACCTGTGTGGCAATGAATCAGTACGCCAAGGCTCCCTGCAGGCAAGCCGGCTTGCCTGCGCCCAGCCTGTGCGGCTTTCAGCCCGGCGGTGATTCCAACTGTATCCAGGATGCATCAACGAAGGACTATCTCTGCACCGTGACGTGCACGACGGACAATGATTGCCCACGAGGCGGAGCAACCGCTGGGGCCAAGTGCGATTTGTACTCGACGCCGCGCGTTTGCGCTCTTCAGTAGCTTCTCGGCCGGGAATCCAGAGGGAGATCGGGCGGCTACCAGCGGGGATTTGAGCCGACCATCGAGAAAAAGTCATCCCCCTGACGATTTCAGACAACGAACGACCTCGCGTGACCGAATAGGCATTCGTAATCGATACGGAACCCACTTCAACTTCGCGACCCAAGCCGATCGCTCAGCTGACACTTCACGCGAACCTCCGCCACCGTCAATCTGAAGAGCGAGCTCGCGGGCAGTGGAGCAAACGGCATCGCCGGAAATCCAGGCGCCGCTGGCGTCAGCAGCAACGAAGTCGACGCGTCCGCGATGTGAGATTCGTCGAATGACCTGCGCCTTATCGAATGACCTGTCGAAGCCAGTGACTCGCTGAATCTCTCCGCTGAAGTCCCGCGGAGTGACTCGTCGTATGAACCGTCTAGTGATTGCTCGAATACTCCGATGAGTGACAACTGAGGGATCCCCTAATTCGATTGCACAGGAAG
>JBLNFG010000588.1:0-7584 GCA_050263495.1 Myxococcales bacterium
TCGGCAAGAGTTCGATCGTAGTGAACCCCATCGCGCGCAGGTAAGGAGCCCAGAGCGCCGCTCCGGCGTACGTGCCCCGCAGGTGCGGCGGAACGCTTACGACCTTTTCGAAGCCGTCCAGCCCTCGCAACAGGCACGCCAAACGGCTAGAAGAGACGTGATTGGTCGCACCGCGCACGTGCGCTTCGTAAATGATTGCATGCTCGGGAGGAAGAAACGGCCTCTTCCCCGTGGACGTCGATTCGATGATCTCGATCCCTTTGGGGGCAAGCCTTGCCGTATCGAGGGATCGAGCCGGCACGCCGCAATGGGGCAGTGGCCCGGTTGCAAACGCCCAGATAGGATCGTCGCTAATCGCCTTGCGAGTGGCGCGCGCGTCTGGCGTCTTCCAAACCTGACCGTCTTGCGTCAAAATGCGTTCAACCGCTGCGCGATCGTGACTTAGTTCCCTAGCGTAGGGATCGAAGAGCACCTTGTTTGGATTGAACCGATTGCCTAGTGCATCGAAGTCAGAGACGAACCCAGCCAGGGAGCCTCCGCGGCACCATTCTTCGTCGTAGACCCAGTTCGGCCCCCAGCAGCGAAAGCCGTAGATGGTGTTCTTCTGGCAGCCGCGCAACTTGGCTCGAAAGACATTGTCCTTTGGGTTCTTCTCCATCCAACACGCGAAAACCGCGTCTTGGCCCGTCGGGGCGTCGTAGATCTCGAGCATGATCCGCGTGGCACGGCGCGAAAACACGGCGAAGGTGATCACATCGCCCGATCGATGTGCGCCGAGCGCGTACGCGGCACCCCCCCATTCTTCAGGTGACGCTGGTTTGATTCGCGGATGCTGCTTCTCGAGAGATTTCATCTTCGCTGTCGCCTAAGCTCACTAACGCGCTAATCCTCCGCCAGGCGACGCAGTTGCTGCACGTCTCCAATAACGATTGGACGAGTCGAAGAGACTGCCCCTGCGGAATGCAACTTTCCGAGCGCGCGCGATACCGTCTCGGGAGTCATGGATAACACTCGCGCCACCAGCCGCTGGGATAGCTCGAGCCGATTTCGTTGCAGATCGACGCATTTGCGCTGCAGTAGTCGCGCGATGCGCGCAACGGCACTGCCGCCGAGGTCGAGGCGTTCTGTGACGCGGCGGTTGGCTTCCTCGATCACGAGCCGAAGCAACGCACCAACGGGCGTGTTCAAGGAACCAATCCAAGGCCCAAGCCGTTCGATCGGTGCTTCGCAAACCGTGAGGTTGGTCAGCGCCCACACGCGGTAGGTCGACTTGGTTGCGTACAGTGATTCCAGTCCAAGTAACGTCCTCGGTCCGCGCACGGTACACCCGAGCTCCGCTCCGGTGTCACTCACGGTGCAGAGCCCCACCAAGCCCTCTTTCAACAGCATGACCGCCTGCGGCGAATGCCCCTGCTCAATTAACGTGTCACCAGCGCTGAACCTGCGCTCTTGGCTGGGGCAGCCGTTGGGCCAATTGACTCCACCCAGCGGGCAGATCGGACAATTGGCTCCGCGTCCACCAGGCAGTAGCTCCCCGAGCGGACTCGGGGTGCTGGCCGAAATTGCTGCAACACTCATCGAAGCTCTCATTGCATACCAGCCCGTGTCGCCACTTGTCGACCACAACCATGGCGTGGGCGAGTTTGAGCGGCGCGAATGTCGGATAGGACGGCTTGACCCGACCATAAAAACATCGCATCGCTCGACCGTGACGCTAGTGCCCTTTCTACCCCGGGCGGCCCGCACTCGGCAGGAACTCCTCGAAGAGTTTCCAATGCTCGGCGCGCCTGGGCTTCATCTGTCGCGTTTGGAAGACGAATGCCTTGGGGCACTCGAAGCCTTCTCGCTGTTTGCGAAGGACGTCGCGCCATACGTTCAGAGTCTCGATGCACGGCAGTGGTTTCGGATTGAAGGGGAACTCGAACGCGTGCTCGAGGCCGCGTGCCACCGACGCATCTTTTCGCTGTCCATCCCGAAAAGCCTCGGCGGCTCGGGCTACTCGATGCTGTCGCTTGCAGTAGGTCTAGAACACTTATCGCAGACGTGTGTGGGCATTGCCAGCTTGGTGGCAACTCATGGTTTAGCGCTCGCAGTGGTCGGCGCAACCGGCAGAGCTCGGCTGCTTCGGACGTTGGCGGATCGAATCGTGGCTGGCGAGCGCGCGCGCAAACCTTACCTGCTTGCAACGTGCGCAACGGAGCCGAGTGCGGGCAGTGATCTCGAAGACTTCGACGCCCTCGGGCGAGCCAAGCTCGACAGCCACGCCGATGCGGTTACTGGCGGCTACCTTCTGCATGGTCGAAAGATCTACGTCAGCAACGGTAGTATCGCGGGGGGTTTAGTCGTCCTCATGCCCACAGCGCGCGAGCGTCCACGCGAGACCCTGTCGGGCTTTTTCGTCGACGCCAACTCGAGCGGCGTGAACATTGTGCGCACCGAGCACAAGCTTGGTCAGCGCGCGAGCCCAGCCGCCGAACTGGTCTTCGATGGCTGCTTCGTCCCTGACGAGCTGCGCCTGAACGACGCAACAATTGCTGGTCGCACCATGGACCTGGTGCTCGGTTCTTCGCGAGCCACCGTCGGCGCGTTCGGTGCTGGGGTCGCTCGGGCCATCGTCCACATTACAGGGCAGTTGGCGCGGCAGCTCCAGACGACCAAGGGTGAGCCCTTGATCGAGCATCCGAAGGCCAAGTCAGTCCTCGGCCGCATGTGGATGAACGCCAATGCCGCCCGACTGAGCTACGTAGCCGCAGGTATGGTGCAGGCGCGGGCAGGGCTCGTCTCAATGATGGAATCGGAGCCACTGCGCGCTCTCGATCGCATTGTGCCGCAACGGCTGACGCACGGTGCCTGGATTGAGAAACTGCTGAGTTGGGAGAGGATCGATCACGAGGCTCGGCGCCTACTAGCCGGGCTTGCGGATTCCGGGATTGCTACGGCGTCGGCGTTTGGTTCTTGCGCCAAGGTACAGACGAGCGAACAAGCCTTGGCGAATTGTTACCTCGCCAACCAGCTCCTCGGTTTCGAAGCCACGCGCGAAGGTACCGGCATTCCCAAGTACTATCGGGACGCGCGCCTGCTCAGCATCTACGAAGGCACGAACGAGATTTGCACGCTCGATGTGGCGCATCGATTGTACAGGTAACGGCAATGAGCATCGAACCCATCACCTTATCGTTGCTGGAGGCCTCGGCAAAGGGGTTTACCGCTCGTCATCGCGTCGACTTCGACCGCGTCGAGTCCAGCCAAGATGCCAGTTTGCTGCGTGAATTGCTCGGGGAGGTTGCTCAGCTCGGGTGGCTCGAGACCCTGCACGATCCCGAGGCGCACACCAACACTGATGATGACGCGCTCTTGCTCGCTCGGATTGTTTATGTTTTGGGCGGCGCGTCGCCGGCGTTTGCCGGACGGCTCCTCGCACATCACTACGCTCGAGCGTGCGTCAATGGCTACCGGGCAACTGCCGGCGGTGGGTTTCAGTCTCTCGACGGGGTCTGGTACGGGCTCGAAGTCTGCGTTGGTGACCGGACACTGGGGCCGACGTCGCATATCGACCTCGCCACTACGGAGAGGCCCCTGAAAGGGATCGCTCGCTCGGTAATTGGCGGTGATCTGGCTCCATATTGGGTAACCAGCGCGCGGCTGAATCAAGGCGATCGAGCCTTGGTCCTGGTCGATGCGGCCGCGACCGCGGAAGCTACGGCTGTACCGACGCTTGGCCTCCGTGGATTGGGCGTCACGGATGCGGAGCTTCGCGAGCTTGGCGCCGAGCACTTTGTAGTCTTGGCGAGTGGCGACGATCTCGAGACCCGAATTGCCCGAGCGGACCACTTCATCGCGCCCGGGTACCTCGCCCTGATCCGTTCGTTGGTCGAACAAACCCAAATGCTTGTGACCAACCACACAGACACGCGCCGCCAGAATGGCGTTTTGCTGCGCGAGATCCCGGCAGTGCAAGAACAGCTACGGAACATGCGGCAAGCGATTGCGCTAGCCGCGTTGGCGGAACACGCGTGGCTCGACGACGGGTCAAGTACGCGAGAGGCCATCGAAATGGTCCGCCAGGTTGCACAAACAGCCACCGATGCAGGCCTGCAGGCGCTCGGTGGAGCGGGATACGTCGTCGGTCACGGCGTGGAACGTCTTTGGCGCGATTGTCTGGAGCTCGGGGCGCTCTTTCTGCGAGATTCGTGGTAGTGGTTCGCGCGAGGCACTCGGCCTGATGTCATCGAACCTTCCACCCGTGATCTATCGAAACTCGCGCGCTGCGGCGATTTTCTACGCGGTCTCGTATCGATTGGCTCAGCAGCGCCTGGAGGGGACCGGCCTGTTCGCGGTGCGAATCGGCAATTATGGAATCGTCAATGCCACCTGGTTCGACTACGCGGAGACGTCCATCGGACCGTACCGCGAGTTCTCGCTTGGCATTGTGGCGAGCCCAGAGCAGCACCGGTTACGGCTCGCGGTCAATCTCATCGCGGGGCTGAAAGGTGACGCGCTTGGCTCCTTCGTACTCGCGCTGCCCGTCGATTCGGAACCTGCGCGCGCGGGCGGCGTGCAGCACTTCAGCTTGCCGAAGACCCTCGTTCAGTTTCGTTGCGATTGGTCGGGCTCGCAGCTGCAGGCCGGCATCCAGGGCGCCTGTGGCCCAGTGGTTTCCATGACGGTCCCGCTGCGGCTAGGCATTCCAATCCATGTCGGACGGCTAGCAATATATTCAATGCACGCAGGAGGCCTGCTCACCACACAGGTGAACACGCAGTGGCCAGCGAAACTCGATCTAATGGGACGTCCCACTCTGACTATCACCGACCGCCATCATTCTGTCGGCCGTGAGATGGCGGGACTCGCACTCGAGGCAGCTCCCGTGCTGGCAGTAGTTCATGGTCCACTTCTATATGCGGCGCTGCCGGTCCCTCCCCCGCAAGGTCCAGAAGCAGCGGAGAGTGACGGAGGTGGACCGTCGACGGTTCGAAGCCGTACGGAGTGAGCCACACATCATGGCCTCCCTGCCCGAGACTCTGGCGCCCATTGGAAACCTAGGACGACCGGCGCCCACCGCCAAATAGTTTGCATAGCTCCCGAACTTGCACTCAACTTGCGTTCTGGTTGCATGCGCACACGCCTCGTTATCCACGCCCCGACCAGTGGCGCACAAGCTCGAACGCGCGCGGTCCTTTGCCGTCGGTTCCGATCCCGGCGGCGGGCGGGGGGTTAGAATGGGCTGGCTCCGCGAGTACATGGCGCAGGCTGGGTTGCGCAGTTTTGGAGAGCTCGCGCGTCAAGCTTTGTCCCACCCAGAGTGGCCCGAGGACACGCGGGCCCAGACTCGTTCGCTCGAAGCAATCCTGGGACGACTCGATCGGTTGGAGGACACCGACTGGTTGGCGGATCGCCCAGGGGTGCAGCAGATTCTGGCGAGCGTACTGAAGGTAAGCGTTGCCGAGATCCGAACCGTGCTTCTTGGCTCAGTCTCGCCCCGCCATTCGAGCCCGCGTCTGCGGCTCGACGATTTGAGGATTGGCCGAAGCTTCAGTGCGTTGGAAGAGCCTCTGCCCCCCTCGATTCCCGAGCGCGTCGCGTTGCCGGCTACGTGGACGCGATGCTGTTGGATTGCACCGCCGGGCGCGGGGTTCAGCTTGGCCAGCGCTTGGCTTTCGGCACGGGGCTTGGCACAGACCGATCAGATCTACGCTGTCGAAGACATGGATCGTCTGCCTGCGTCGGGGCCGCCCCTCTATGTCGAACTCCCATCGGAATTACTCGAAGAGTTCACCCGTCGATGGCGCGGGGTGCAGCCGCTCTGCCTGGCGGTTGCCGTGCGAGGCAGAGAGCCGTCGATACCGTCCGGCCACCTTGAGCTCCTGACGAGCCCGCCCATCGCCGATTGCATCGATTCGGTGTTTGATTGGGTTCTCGCTCGAGTCTCTGCACGCAGGGACCCGAGACGAAAGCATCTCATGGAGTGGCTGCGCCGGGGCCCACTGGATTGGGGGGTACTCGAGTCCTTCGGTGACGCGGTTGGGCTTTTGGGTGCGTGCCTTGAGGGCAGTATCGAGCCATCCCCAAAGCTGACCAAGGAAGCCGCTTTGCACCAGTGGATGGAGCATCGAACCGAGGATTTGGCGAGGGAACGACATCGCGACATTACGGCACTTCGCCGCACCCTGCCTGAAGTCTTAGTCGATATCGCCCAAACCGTTTTGGTGGATGAGGCGAAGTCACTCCAGGCCCCGCGGAGCATCGATGAATGGTTGAGTCTCGTGCCGGAACAGCATCGCCGCGGCCCAGACATCGATTGGCTGACGACGCGTTTGGTCACGGAAAACCTGCCGATGCGTAAGCTTGACTTGGAACGCGCGGCACAGCGCCTTCCACCAGGCGCGCACAGACTCATTGTCGCATTGAGGGAGTTGCAGCTGCTACAGCCGGTTGGCATCACGCAATTCGCGCTTCGGCCGCACTTTGTTGGGCGACTGGTCTACGCCATCGCGAAGGACCGCGTGGTCGCTAGCTCTCCGCTGTTTTGGGGAGAAGCTCTGCTTCGCCCATTCGCGAGAAAGGACATTCTCGGGCCTCTGGAAGTGCGCGCCGAGTCCCAACCCGATGCCCTTGCGGAAGATCTCCTGGAGCAGATCGATCTCGAGAGTCCCGGCATGGTGTCGGCGTTCGAAACCGGTTTCGTACTGTTGGGGCTTTCGGTGTTGTCCGGGGCCGACCTGGGCGATCAGCCTTCCGCTTCACTGTTGGTTGAACAGGCGGCCCTCACGCTCACTGACGTCGCCCTGGTGCCGCGTGCACGCACCATCCCTCAGGAACCAAGCGGGCTCTGTGATCTGCCAGGTGCGTTCTTTCTTGCAGCTTGGGCGCTCAGCGAGCAGGCGAAAGTCGTGCGTGAGCGGCTCTTGCCCGAACTCGATCCCTGGCAAATGTCCGCACTGCCAGACACCTGGGCTCACCTTCTCGACGCCGTTCTCGATACCATGAAGGCGGGAATCCGCGCTCGCGCGACGTGGTTGGTTGGAGCAGTTCGCCTATTGGACCGACTTCGGCACACGGTGGGGACGCAAACAGGACCAAACCAGGCGCCACATCCGCTCTTCCTCGTCGGAGCGCTGCTCGATGCGGCAGAGCTCGGCGTGCTTGAATGGGCGCAAGTAGAAGAGCTCCTGAGCGAGAGTTGGCAGATAGAGCTGCTCCTAGAATCGATGACCATTAGGCGAGCTAGCGCACAGGAATTGGCGCTCGCTCTGCTCACGGTCTGGCGCGATGCTGGGCGCACCGCGTCCGGCGCCAAGCTCTTCTCTCGGTGGCCAGCTCAATATTTCGCGGAAGCGCCGCCAGCCCTGCTCGTGGATTGCGTGCTCGATCCCAACCTGAATCTCGGCGACAACGTCATCGCGGATTTCCCAGCAGCGGTATGGCAGGCCTGGGTGGAGGCGCGTGACACGCTGGAGCTCCGAAACGAAACCTGTGCAGCCTGGGGGGTTGCTCCCGTTCCAGCCGTCGAGCAAGCCCTCACCCGACGCGCTCCCGTCGCTAATGACGTTCGGTGCCTAGTCTGGAAGCGTTGCCCCGATGCCG
>JBLNFG010000589.1:0-3249 GCA_050263495.1 Myxococcales bacterium
CGGGAACGTTCGTGGTCGGTCCCCAACCCATGGTCGACCTCTTTACGTTGGGTGGCACGACTGCGGCGTTCGAAGATGCAGGGCTGCGGCTACTTACGAATACCGTCGAAGCCGTGCAGCGACACGAAACGCTCGACGCCGAGGCAGGGCCGCTAATGGGGCGCGCGGGCTACCGATTCGCGAGGGTGGGCCGCGTCGGTGTCACACCAGTATTGCTCGAGCGGATGTATCTCGACGCGCGCGTATTTCCCGACTTCGACGCGCAGCAGATCGATCAGGAGCCGTTGAGCCGTCTCGTAGAGCGCAAGTACCATCGACGACCGACAGGTGGTCACCAAACGTTACGCACCCATCAACTCATGGCGGACGAGTCACGTCTGCTCCAAGTCGAGCTGGGAGTTCCTGCGCTGTTGATCGAGCGAACGCTCCAGTTTCGCGAAATTGGTCCCGCGCTATTCACCCGGATCTTCGCGCTGACGGATCGGGTGGTGTTGGCGCAATCACTTACGGAACCGCTAAGACTAGCCTGTGTGCTCGCGCGGCAAGAGGAGAAAATATGAAAACCCGTGGATATTTCGGGCAGTTCGGTGGCGCGTACGTCCCCGAAATTCTGATGGCAACCTTCGACGAGTTGATTGAAGCCTTCGAAGCCGCGCAAGCTGATCCGACGTTTTGGGCAGAGTTCGAGCAATTGATGTCGACGTACTCGTGTCGTCCGACGCCAATTACCTTTGCCGAGAATCTGACGAGGCATTTCGGAGGGGCGAAGATATTCGTTAAGCGTGAGGATCTAAATCACACCGGTGCGCACAAGGCGAACAACGTGATGGGGCAGGGCCTGCTCGTGAAGCGCATGGGCAAGCGACGCGTGATTGCCGAGACCGGTGCTGGTCAGCATGGCGTGGCTACGGCGACCATGGCAGCCAAGTTCGGGCTGGAATGCACCATCTACATGGGAGAAGTCGATGTGGAGCGGCAGCGGCCCAATGTGTTTTGGATGGAACGCCTAGGCGCGGAGGTCATTCCGGTTCGCGAAGGCTCGAGGACGCTCAAGGACGCGATCAACGAAGCGTTTCGGGATTGGGTCACCAACATGGACTCGACGCACTACGTTCTAGGAACGGCATGTGGTCCGCATCCCTTCCCAACGATGGTCACGTACTTCCAATCCATTATCGGCAAGGAGGCACGCCGCCAATGTCTGGCGCAGCTCGGTCGACTTCCGAAGCGAGTCTATGCGTGTGTTGGGGGAGGCTCGAACGCGATGGGAATCTTCAGTGGCTTCCTGGATGACGCTGAAGTCGAGCTGGTCGGAGTAGAAGCGGGCGGCCATGGCCTCGACACCGAAGCCCACGCTGCACGGTTGGCGTCGAATAGCGGAAGTGTCGGGGTAGCTCAAGGCTACCGCACCTATTTTCTTCAGAACTCAGACGGCCAAATGCGGGAGACGCACAGTGTCGCAGCAGGCCTAGACTATGTGGGCGTCTCGCCAATTCTATCGCATCTCCAGTCAACTCATCGAGTGCGGTTCGAGGCCGCGACGGATAGAGAAGTGGTCGACGCACTGCAGCTAACGGTACGTGCGGAAGGGCTGATACCCGCTCTTGAGTCATCACACGCCTTTGCCCAAGCGTTCAAGGAAGCATCACTTCTCGGTAAAGACGACGTGATCCTGATCAATCAATCTGGACGCGGTGACAAAGACATCTTCACGGTAGCGGATGCCTTTGGCGACCCCAAGTGGAAAGAGTTCATCTGTCAGAAAGCCGATGCTTATCGGAAGGAGTCACGCTGAAATGTTAGAGCAATACATTCGCGACCGGAAAAGGCAGCGCGAGCTCCTGCTCATGACGCATATCGTAATCGGGTACCCAAGTCTGTCTGCTTCGCTTGAGCTGGTAGACGCCATGGTGGAATCTGGTGTCGATATTATGGAGCTGCAGATCCCGTTTTCCGAGCCAATTGCCGACGGACCCGTGATTCTTCACGCGAATCAGCAGTCGTTAGCGTCGGGGATTCGCGTCGATCAGTGTCTCGAATTTGCCGAGACCGTCGCTCGAAAGCATCCCATCCCGTTTCTCTTCATGAGCTACTACAACGTGCTCTTCGTGCGTGGGGTCGAGCGCTTCATTCGAGAAATGAGCCAAGTCGGGATCCGTGGATCCATCGTTCCTGACCTTCCACCCGAGGAAGCTGACGTCTACCTCCAGGCAATGACACAACAGGGGCTCGACCCAATCTTCATCTATTCGCCCAATACCTCGGAACAGCGTATGCGCGAGATCGCTGCTCACGCGACAGGTTTCATTTACTGCGTTGCCCGAAAGGGCGTCACCGGGAAAAATACCTCGTTTTCGGTCGAGTTGGCGCAGTACCTCGGCCGCTGCCGCCAGGCGACAGCGTTGCCCCTCGCCGTAGGGTTTGGGGTCCGCAACAAAGAGGACATCTCCTACTTGCGCGGCAAAGTCGACATTGCTGTCGTCGGCTCCGAGACGCTTCGCATCTTGGATAGTGACGGTGTTGCAGGCGTCCCACCGTTCATTCGAGGATTGGTGGCATCTCCGGCACAATAGGCTAAGTCTTCAACGATGACACGGCAGTCTCGATCGATCAGAACGGCCCCCATTGCACTTGCGATGATCCTGATTGGGAGCGCGGTCGATGGCTGCCGCAGTCGCCAAACCGTACCGCAGTCTGGTTCCACCCTTTCGAATCCGAATCCGTCGAGTGCCGCGTCACGCTCCGACGGGGTGCTCCTCGAGGGAACATTCGAACGCGTCGCGCGTCCCGTCACCGGCAAGGCCAGCATCGTGCGTCGCGGCACTACGTACGAACTCGTGCTGAGTGGAGTGACCGTGTCCCAAGAGGGATCCGTGCACGTCTATTTGGTCGGGCATGACCGGCCGAAGACGACGCGAATTGTCGATGAAACCGAGATGAAGTACGACATGGCGGAACTCGAACCTGGGGGAGCCGAGCAACGGATTCTCTTGCCGAGTGAGCCCGATCCCGCGCTTCGCTCTGTCGTGCTGTTCTACCCAACGTTTGGCGTAAACCTGGCCTTCGCTTCCCTTCATCCCCCGACCAGCGTGCATTGAGGCAGTCACGGGGGAAACGGGCTCGCCTGGAGACCGAAAAATCCGATAGCATCGGCCCCAATGTTTCGGACACTTGAAGTCGGGCCAGATGGTGCGATGGAGCCTCGCGAGGACGACCCAGTCGTTCGGGTTCGGCCACCGGAGAACGGAC
>JBLNFG010000590.1:0-3667 GCA_050263495.1 Myxococcales bacterium
CCATTTATTCCATCTTCGCCCGGTGGCAGCTGATCGACAGCCTATTCGGCTTGATGCTGCCAAGCTTGGTGACCGCGTACGGAATCTTCCTGTTTCGCCAAGCGTGCATGTGGATTCCGAACGAGCTGATCGAAGCCGGGCGCATCGACGGCTGCGGCGAGTTTGGGATCTATTTTCGGCTCGTGATGCCGCTCGTGCGACCGATGTCGGCGGCATTTTGCTTGGTTAGCTTCCTCGGAAATTGGAATAGCTTCTTCACGCCCAACGTGTTTCTGCACAGCCAAGACAAGCTCACGCTACCCGTGGTACTGAACCTGTACGTGGCCCAGTACCACAACGACTACGGCGTGTTCTTGGCGGGTACTGCGCTCGCGATGTTGCCGCCAGCCGTCCTCTTCTTTGCGCTGCAACGCGAGTTCATCAGTGGTCTGACATCGGGAGCCGTCAAAGGCTAGGCGACGTCAATCGCCGGGAGCGCGACGCGAGGAATCCCATCAATCTTCTTGCGAGAAGAATCACGCAACTGTTTCGCGGTGGGTCCGACGAACAGAGCAAACGGCACAGGAAGAGCGGAAGGTCGCTCTTCGGTTCTTCCTGTGCAATCCCAACGAGGGGAAGCCTCAGATGCGCGACGTGACGCGTCGTATGCCGACGTTACTCGTCGTATGCGCGACGTGATGCGTCGGAGCTCGAGGTCGTGGTCGCGACGGGCAAAACAAAAAACCAAAAGCCTCGAGAGCTGGTGCTCGCGAGGCTTTCGATGCGCGACGGCGATGCGTCGTGATGCGTTAGTCCATCTTCTTCTTGCGGTAGAAGCGGACGTCGTCGACGTAGTAGTCGATGTAGCCGCGATCCCAGGTGAGGCGCACCAAGGACAATGCCGTCAGATCGAGCTTGTACGAGCGCTTGGCCCAGTTCTGCTGCAAGAAATCCGTGAACGGGATGGTGTAGAACCTCCAGTCGTAATCGATGTCGACCGACTTCATCCAGTGGTCGCCGCAGTTCTGGCTTGCCTCAGGTGGCTTCTGCTGCGCGGGGATGGAGCTCTGCGGGTTGTACTCGAAGTTGCTAGTAATGCTGCCGCGGAAGCTGAACTCCTGGCAGGTGGTGTCGAACGTCAGTGGATCCATGCTGACGTTGAGGCTCTTGGCCGAGTCGCTCTGATGCTGGGTGGCGCGCTGCCCGCAGTACTGGGTTTGCGTCGCCTTGAAGATGGCATTCTCCGCGTCACGATCCCAGCAAATGCCGTCTCCTGGCTTGACAGGCGACAGGTTGTAGGAGTTGGGCTCCAAGGGGCCAGAGGTGATGTCGTTATGCGGACTGTTCAGCGCGCTGTTGATGGCGATCGCTTCCTGCTCCGTCACTTCGGTACACGGCCGCGACGCGCTCTTGCACTTGCACTCGAAGGTGCGCTCGCAGTAGCGCGGCTGCATCGGATCGATGATGTATTGCGCGAAGGAGATGTCGTCGTCCGTGTACTTGTCGCCGAGCAGCACGCGAATGCCCGCCTGACTATTCGGGCCGCGCCGCGCCCAGAACGAGACGCCCTCCCATTCGGAAACGTCGATGGTAACCCCGACCATCGCAAGCTCCTCCTTGGACACCGAATTCGGATCTTGCTTAAAGGCGCGATCGCGCTTCGGGCAGGCCTTGCCCATCACGCTGTCCTCTGGCGACGCACAGGCCGCGGACACCTTGACAGCACCGGCCGCGGCGCTCTCCCCAACATGGCAGTACATTTGCCCCCGGCTCTCCTCATCCGCCAGATTATGCGCCGCACGCCAGGTGGTAATGGCTTTCTGAGTGGGATTGTCCGTCCAGGTCGTGGTGTTCATGCAGCGCAGTGAGCGACCGAATCCACCGCCCCACTCGATGAACGGCCCTCCCGCGATGTGGAAGATGTGGTTTTCCGTTCTTCCGCAGAGTCCAAAGGGATCGGAGATCGCGCGCGGTTCCCAACCAAAGGGATAGAAGTTGAGCGTCGTGTCGTCGCGATAGGTGTAGCCCAAGAGGGCATAGGGTTCGTCGAAAATATCCTTCTCATCCGGATCCTTGATGCGATCCTTGTTCTTGTCATCGAAGCCAGTTCGCGTGTCCTCGAAATCGAAGATCGGGAGCGGCATGAACTCGAGCCCCCACTCCGCCTTACTGCAATCGCCGGCCGCAACCACTCGCGAACCCGGATCTTCCATGCAACGCCCGTTATTGGGGCACTGCGTTGGGTCCGGCGGATCGTACCCGTAGCCCAAGGTATTGGCGGGCGCCGGATAGAGCCTTGCCTCTTGAGCGTCTAGCGCCTTCTTGTACGCCAAGCGCTCCTCTTCGTTGTGGTAGCCCTCGCAACCGACGGCTACCAAGAGTCCCGACAGCGACGCTGCCGCCAGCACGTAGGGGGTAATAGAAGAGAGACAGATGGTGCGGAGTTGGGCCATGGTGAACGATGCTCGAGCTCTACCTGGGGGGAACAGTATTGCAAGGGGGCGGCACTTCAGTAAAGGCCACGTTAGCCGATATCGCCGAGAAGGGCCGGAAAGTCCACCAAGTTCGCGGCGTCGCCTGTCCCATGTCCGCGCGCTTGTCCGGAGAACGTTGCCAGGCTGGCGGAAAAAAAGGGCCGATGGGCCTTCACGTGTAGGCTTGCCTTCACAGCCGTGTCCGTAATCGCACCGGGCCGCAGCGACCGACCCGCCGCGGAAGATCGTTTCCCCCGAGAGGCAAGTCCAGACAACGTTCGTGTCCTGATAGGGCTTGACGGTGAGTTAGTTCTCACCCGCATCATCCGAGCTCGTCGAAACCGAAACGTCGCACATTTCTCCGACTGAGGGTTGATGCTAAGCCACCGTTCGTACGCTTATCATGACTGACACCAACCAATACGAGCACGCTTTCCTGAACCCCAACCTGAGCATCGAGGAACGCGTCGACGATCTCGTCTCGAAGCTCGACGTCGTCGAGAAGGCGTCGCAGATGCTGCACGGCGCGCCTGCGATTCCGCGACTGAAGATCCCAGCTTACAATTGGTGGAACGAAGCGCTGCACGGCGTTGCGCGCGCCGGTGTCGCGACCGTATTCCCGCAGGCGATCGGGCTCGCGGCAATGTGGAATGCGAAGCGCATGCACGAGATTGCCGTGGTCATCTCGGACGAAGCGCGCGCGAAGCATCACGAGTTCCTGCGCCAGGACGACCACGACATCTACGCGGGGCTTACGTTTTGGTCGCCGAACATCAACATCTTTCGCGACCCGCGTTGGGGGCGTGGTCACGAGACGTACGGCGAGTGTCCATACCTCACTGGGCGCTTGGGCGTTGCGTTCTGTCGCGGCCTGCAGGGTGACGATCCCAAATACCTCAAGCTCGTCGCGACCCCGAAGCACTATGCGGTACACAGTGGTCCCGAGGGCTTACGTCACAGCTTCGATGCTCGCGTGAGCGAGAAGGATTTACGGGAGACGTACCTTCCAGCATTCCACGCCTGCATCACCGAAGCCAAGGCGCACAGTATTATGGGTGCCTACAACCGAACCAACGGTGAGGTGTGTTGTGGCAGTCAGACGTTGCTCGTGAAGATCCTGCGGCAAGAGTGGAAGTTCGATGGCTATGTCGTGAGCGACTGCTGGGCAGTCCGCGACTTCCACGAGTTCCATAAGGTGACCTCGAATTGGGAGG
>JBLNFG010000591.1:0-5508 GCA_050263495.1 Myxococcales bacterium
CTATGAAGAGTTCTATTTCGATCTGGGCCAGTGCGAATTGTCTGCCCACAGCAACAGTGCTCCTCCTGCTCTTCGCTGGCTCGGAAGCCATCGCCGCTGCGCCTGCAACTGGTGCGGTGCCGCCAGCCGTCGCAGCCACGACGTCACCCCCAGTTTCGAGCGCTGTGGCGCCCCCTGGCTCAGCTGGAGCAGTGTCGCCAGGGCCGAAAGCTCCAGCCGCAGCAGTGTTGCCAGCGCCGAAAGCTCCAGCCGCAGCAGCACCTTCTACTTCGGGGACAGCCCCGAGCACACCGGCACCCGCCGGAGTTCCCGCGTCTATGAATGCGGCCACGTCGCAAACGCCGCAGGCGGCGAACGGTCCGGCTTCGGGCGCGCCGCCACGTCCGGCGGCGCGGGTCGTAACCTCGGCGACCGACGGTGTCGCGGCGGTGCCGCCAGCAAACTTCGGAGAAAAGCGGGCGGCGGCGTTGGCTCAAGAAGCCATGAACAAGGACTACCTTGCCATGACTTACGCGAATGCCGAGAAGAAGCTGCGTCGGGGGCTCCAGATCTGCACGGAACAGAAGTGCTCTCCTGGATTCAACGCCAGGTTGCACCGAGATCTTGGCATTATCTATGTTGTTGGTTTGAATCGGAGGGAGGACGGAAAGAAGGAGTTCGCGACGGCGCTGACTCTCGATCCAACGGTGGCCATCTCGGCGGAGATGAATACCGACGAGACCGACAAGGCGTTCCTCGAGGTGAAGTACTCGCTGTTTCCCGAGACCAAGCCAGCCGCTACGGCAACGCCTGCAAGTAGTGCCAGTGAGCAAGCGTCGGTCGAACTCGAGTCCAAGGGCTCGGAGTCGAGCGATAGCGATGCGTGGAGGCAGCTAACTAACTGGGTCTCTCTGAGCTTTCAACAGGAGCTCTCCTTCCATTCACCGACGAAGTACGTGTGCAACCATTCGAGCTACCGTTGCATTGATGCGGCCGGCGTGCCTCAGGATTTCACGAACCGTACCGTAACGGCGGGCAACGAGATCCCCTCTACCAAGCTCAAAGGGGGCACGCTTAGGCTACTGCTAGGATACGAGCGGCTGCTGCTCAAGAATATTTCCGTTGGACTAAAGCTCGGATTGGTCATCAGCGGGAAAGCTCCACGCGTTCCGGGCGACTCTGCTGTGCTCCTGGTCCACGGCGAGGCCCGGGTCAGCTACTTCTTTGGTGCGGCGCCCTTCGAGCCGACGAACGTGGTGCGCCCTTACGGCTTGGCAGCGCTCGGCATTTCCGAGGTTTCAAGCAAGGTTGGGGTGGACATCTACGAAGCGAACACCTACCAAAAGGTTGCGGCTTGGAAGCGCTCCGGCAAGTTCTTCATCGGTGTTGGCGGCGGTGCCGTGTTCAACCTGTGGAAGAATCACGGCCCCTTCGTTGAGGCGAGGCTAAACATGACGGACAAGGCCAGCATCGTCGCGGCACTTCAGGCGGGCTACACCTACGGATTCTGATGCCAGAACGCCCCACTTCTGGGCCGTACACTCGTTCTTGCGGCCAGGTATTCTCGGGGGCGCGTCGCAGTGATAGAAGGCGCGGGATTCCGGAAGGAGCAGCTCATGCAGACCGATTCGCGGGACCCACTCGATCTTTTTCCCGAATGGCTCCAATCGCTTGGATCCGACGCACAGGTAATGGCGCAGGCGCTCTGTGACAATCGCCTCGACGTCGAGGAAAGGATTTGGATCGCAAGTGCAGTCAATTACCTGTTTCGCTCGATCGATCTGATCCCCGACGGCATTGAAGATCTTGGCTTCCTAGATGACGCATTCGTAATCAGGCGAGCGGCACTGGAGGCGTCGCGCCAACAAACCAGCGCTGCGGAACTACATCCGATCTTGGCAAAGCTGGCTCGCGAGGCAGTGGACGTGAATGAGTTCCTTGCCGAGGACGCAGAACGTCTAGGCGAGTACGTTTCAGGACTCAGGATCGTCTCGGTTCGAGGCCGCAGTCCATCGGACATTGCGGAGGACGAGAATGTCAGCCGTCAGGTGGCAGATGAGGCGATCAGCTGGGCGGAGAGCTACGTTTGTCCGACGTTTTTTCGGGACGAGAAGACGCTGGTCAAATTGAAGGCGTTCTTGACCACAAAGCTACCGTAAAGCCTGGTCGGGTGTGAACTGAGTATTACCAGCACGAATCGGGACCAGTGACCATTGGGGGCGCACCCGCGGAAGTGCCTCGTATCCGTGACCAGAAAGCATCCGATGTTGTCGATCCGCTCGCCCGGGAAAGTACTTTGATAAGCATTTCCCTAACCTGTAGCGGTGGTGCAGTTCTTTGCGGCGACGTTTCAGTATAGAGTTGCGATAGCTCGCAACGAATGAGACCACCGCGTCCAGCCCTTCTGAACCGATATGCGATTGATCAGCCCATCGATCTGGGCGACGCAATCCAGCGCTTCATCGGTTCCGACGTAACGACAGGGCAAACCATTGTGCTCGCCTTTCTGCCGCCCGAGATGCTGGAGCTGCTCGCGCGGGCTCGCGCCGCGACGCATCGACACTTGGCAGGAATACTGGCCGTCGTGGATTCTCCTCTACCCGCTGCGTTTGCCGGGTTGGTCGAAATGGCACCGACGGGGCCAGGCGTTGTTGCCGAACTCGTACGCGGGCGAAGCCTCGCTCAGCTCGCGCGTAACGAGCCCATGCCGATGGATCGCGCCGTTGCCTGGACCATCCGAATTCTCGAGGCGCTCCAGGTTCTGCACAACCAGCACTCTGTGCACGGAGCAGTGAACGCACATGCGATCGTGGCCGAACCGAGAGGGCGAGCGATTCCCCCGGTTCTTTCCTTCCTGATCGCTCCGCCTTTGGTGGCTTACACTTCGCGGGAACGCCTCGCCGGCGCGGGCCCCAGCAGCGCCGATGATTTGTGGGCGGTGGGTTTACTGCTCGTACGCATGTTGAGCGGGCAGCTCACGGACGCGCGATTGAACGAATCGAGTGTGCGGGACGAGCTCGTATGCCTTGGCGACGGTCTCCTCGGCACAGTCCCGTACGGCAGGGAATTGCAGGCAATTCTTCAGTGTGCGTTGGCGCCGGACCCATCGTCTCGACCCAGCTCTGCCGCAGCATTCCTCGAACTGCTGGATAATTGGGAGCGCCGCGTGCCATTCGCGCAGCTTCCGTCCAACTCGAAGCCTAGACCCCAGTTGCGCCCGAGAAATCAGGCGCAGCCCGTTGCATGGGATTACCTTCAATCGGAGTTTGACGATGCGGGTGCGCGCTTGCAAGCGGCTCTCGAGGCGGTTGAGAATCTGCGATCGGTCCCACCCGGATCTCTGGAGAGGGTCTTACCTCCGCCCTCGCAGAGTGGCATGCAGGCGAGCTCGCGGGCTGACATTGCAGGTCAGCCTCGACCAAAACTGGATCCGGTTCGGCGCCGGATGCCCAGCATCACTCTGGAGCTTGCGAACTTTCGTAAGCAGTCGAAGCCGCGCTTGGGCAAGTGGCTATTGATCTTGTTGACGTTGAGTGCGGTGGCCGTGGTTGGGATGTATTTCATCACCCAATACTCGAGTCGACTCACGCCATCACCAGCGGGAAGTGCGGCCCAATCGTTCGTTCCGATTGGGAGTGCAGACGGCGATCGTCCGAGGGTTTCCGTCAAGCAAGAGCAAGCGGCCTGCATCCGCTCCTATTTTCGCCCCAACAGTCTGATCGACCGTGCCGACCTCAGCTTCGTCTGCAGCGAAGAGGAGCTGTTGACGGTCAATCGCCGCCTTCACGATGAACTCATGTCGGAGCCTGGCTCTACATCGCCGAATGGGACTGCAGGCGGAGCGCCACCTGCTGTTGTGCCTGCCGATTCAGCAGCACCGAAGGACGTGGCGGCGCTGGGGACTGCTGAGGCAGCCCCGTACATGATCATACGCTCGGCAGGTGCCAACAAAGGTTGGCAGCTCGGGTGGTACGAACTCGTCGCCTCAGGCATCATTCGCCAGAACTGCTGCCGTGAGGCCGCGCCAATTCGATTGCCCGAGACGTCCGGGTGGTGCCAGCAATTGCAGACGGTGGTGCGTCGGATCGCTGCTGAGAGTGCAAAGGTGGGCGATATCTCTCCGGGTGTGCGAGCCTTCGACGACGCGATTACATGCCTGCTCGCGCAGGGGCGCCATGTTGCGTATCCCTACAAGGCGGCTCCGACCAGCGCTCAAAAATCCGCATTTCAGCAGTTTCTTAAGCACGCGGCAGAAGTGGACGCGCGCAGGACCGGCAAACGCTGAGTTTCTTCGGAAGCCGCGTCATCGCAGTGAGGTTGAGAGCACTGGCACGAGTGCCGAGTCTCTCTAGAACTCAGCGTTCCCGGGCGTTCGCGGGAAAGGAATTACGTCGCGGATGTTCTGCATCCCCGTCACGTACGCGAGGGTGCGCTCCAAGCCCAGGCCAAAACCAGCATGAGGTACGGTGCCGTACCGGCGCAGATCCCGATACCACCCGTACGGATCCAGCGGCAGGCCCAGCTCAGTCATCCGTTCGTCGAGCACGTTCAAGCGCTCTTCTCGCTGAGCGCCACCGATGATTTCGCCAACTGCCGGGGCTAGGACGTCCATCGCAGCGACCGTGCGACCATCGTCGTTCAGACGCATGTAGAACGCCTTAATCTCCTTTGGATAGTTCATCACGATGACCGGGCGACCGACGATTTTTTCGGTCAAGTGTCGCTCATGCTCGGATTGAAGATCGATCCCCCAATGTACTGGGAACTCGAATTTCTGGCCGTCAGCGACGGACTTTTCGAGCAATCGAATGGCCTCGGCATAATCCATGCGCTCGAAGCTCGAGTTCGCCACTTGTTCGAGCCGTCCCATGCAGTCGGGATCGACGTGCTGCCGAAAGAAGTCGAGTTCCTTGGGACAGTCAGCCAGGACCCCAGCGAAGATGAACTTCAAGAACCGTTCTGCCAGGGACGCGTCGTCCGCCAGATCCGCGAAGGCTACCTCGGGCTCGACCATCCAGAATTCCGCGAGGTGTCGTGTCGTGTTCGAGTTTTCAGCGCGAAATGTAGGGCCGAAAGTGTAAACGCGAGACAGCGCACAACAGTACGTTTCAAGTTCGAGTTGGCCAGAGACGGTCAAGAATGTCTCGCGCCCAAAGAAGTCCAGTGACGCATCAACAGAACCATTCGGCAGTTTGGGTAGGTTGGCCCAATCCAAAGTTGAGACTCGAAATCGAGCCCCAGCGCCTTCACAGTCACTAGCGGTGATGATTGGGGTGTGCACCCAAAGGAACCCCTCTTCGTGGAAGAAGCGGTGTATTCGGGCGCTCAATGCGTCACGCAAGCGCGCCATTGCGGCAAAGGTCGTGGTGCGGACTCGCAGGTGTGCCTTCTCACGTAAGAACTCGAAGCTGTGTCGCTTCGGCTGAATCGGATAGTGATCTTTGTCCTCGACCCACCCAAGGACTTCGAGCTCCGATATCAACAGTTCGAGGTTCTGACCCTTGCCCTCCGAGCGTACGAGCGTTCCCT
>JBLNFG010000592.1:0-5041 GCA_050263495.1 Myxococcales bacterium
TCGAGCGCGACGACACCAAGCTCTTTGGACTCTATGTCGGGTACGTAACTGACCGGCGCGATCCAGAGATGCTAGGGCGGGTCCGTGTGTGCATTCCGGGCCTGGTCGAGCCCGAGAGCGCGTGGGCATGGCCGCTCGGGACTGTCGGTGGGGGGTCCAAGAACCACGGAGCGTTCGCGGTGCCAGAGATTGGGGCCGAGGTGGGAGTGTTCTTCGACCGCGGAGACGTCGACCATCCGCATTACCTGGGCGGGCACTGGGGACGCCCCGGCGGCGAGAGGGAAGTGCCGGCTGAAGCGCAGAAAGATCCACCCGACAACCGTGTGCTCTCGACCAAGACGTTCTGCATCGAGCTCGATCAGTCAAAGGGCGAGTGTAAATTGCGTCTCGTCAATAGAAAGACCGGCGACCGCATCACCCTGGACGCCGAAACGAACACCATCTCCATCGAGGCCACAACGTCGATCACGCTGCGCGCGGTTGGCGCCATCGCGCTCGAGGCCACGACCGTGACCATCGCCGGAAGGGCAGTCAGGCCGATTGCAGCCCCAATTTAGGAAGGAACCAGGTCGTGACTACCCTCGACTTCGTATGCGTCCCAATCGAGCCATTGGACGATCCATTCAAGCTCACCATGCCCGGCGGCATCGAAATCGAACGCATCAATCTTCTCGAAATCGTGCAGCCTGCGTTGGCGCCCCTCGTTCCGCTCTTCAAAATCGTGGATGCGATCGTGGCGGTTTTTTCGTGCTTGAAGGCGGTTCCGGAAATCGTGGGGCCTCCGCCCGATCCAAGCGCGCTCTTGGCATGCCTGCCTGAACTTGCCAAGAAGATTTCCGAGCTCTTGAAGCTCTTGCCCCAGCTATCCCTTCCATACACGTTGAAGCAGCTACTCGAGCTCGTGATCGACACGCTGCGCAAAGCTCGCAACGAACTTCTTCAGCTGCAAAGGCAGATGCAACAGATCACTCGCACGATCGACCGCGCGAAGGAACTCGACGACGCCGGACTCATGGCGATCGCGGTGTGTGCCCAGGCCAATGTGGCCCAGGAGGCCGCCAATGTCGGTAAGATGCTGGCAAGTCTCGGCAGGCTGATTGCGCTCATCAACCTCTTCCTCGGCATGATTGGGTTGGCCGAGGTTCCCGATCTATCGAAGCTCGCCGGTCAACCTCTCGACCAGATCATTGAACCCCTCGATGCCCTGACTAAGGTCTTCGAAACGGCGAAGAAGGCGATCCCATTACCATGAGCACATTGCCTCGGGGACTATTGGTTCCTTTCAGGAGAGACAGGAAGTCGGACTTCGCTTCGGCGAGCGGCGAGCAGCTGCTTGCATCGAAGGTGCGCCAAGCGCTACTCACCGAAGGGGACACTCCACGAAGTTCGGGGGAACTCCCCTGGAGGACGGCCTTCGGAGGGGCGCTGACGCTCCTCCGGTTCCAGGGCAACGACGCGGCCCTCCGTGAGCTTGCGCGCGTCTACGTGGCGGAAACGCTGCGGCGGTGGGTGCCGGGCGCAAGCCTCGAGGACCTCCAGACTTATCAGCGAGGAACGGCGCTCTGGGTGACCATCCGCGTCACGGATGGCTCGACCATGGCCACCGTGAGCGCCGACGTTCCTTGAGGGTACCAGCATAGCCGGCGGGCTTTACGTTCTGGGTAGAATCCCGGAGCCACACGAACGTCACAAGTCTGCTGGCTGGGCGTCACCTGCCGCCTCCAGCATGAGTGGCATGAATACATCGAACATCATCGTGCGGCTCGACGCAGAGCACCACGCAGCAGAAATCGAAATCTCGACTCCTCATGGCAGCTCGCGGTCAGCTGGGCTCGAAACCACCCTCAGGCGGGTTGGCCTGCGGCCGTTGCGCACCGTCGAGTTCTCGACTCCAAGGCATCGGGTCACCCGGACCAAGGTTGCGAGGCTAGACGGTCTGGAGCTCGACGCGGCACGCATCGCGGGCGCCCTGCGAGCTGTGAGCGAACTCGAAACTCATCGCTCACCACGTCCGTTCAGTCGCGCAGCGTAAGCTACCCGATCAGTCGACCCTCGCGGGTCCATGAAGCGTCGAAGGAACAATGCCCTTCGGCGCGTTTTTCGTTTGTGGGCTCGAGTTGCAGCGGAGCCGGCCGCTCTGAACTCGAGGGGTCGATTCAGCTGCCGACGAAGCAAACCTCGGCCAGGTTGCCGCCGAGTTCCTTGGTGGCTTCGGGATTGTTCCTTTGCTCGAGCGCAAGGATGGCCACTGCCGTCCAGGACGCTAGCGCTAACACAACCGATAGCCGAAACATCACGGCTTTGATGAGGTACCAATTCCTGCTGGCCACGATCGGCTCCTTTCTATTCATCAATAATTCTGAGACCGCCCCGTGACAGCCGGATGGCTCCCCCGTCGAAGGTACGTGACATCCACCCAATCCATTTGGCTGATTGCTCAGCTGAGTTGATGGCCACTTCTGCCGGGGGACCCGTCGCTCGCTGCAGGTACTCTCAATGGGAATTCGCGCGCCCGTGTCCCTTCGGAGACCGCCAATGTGCCTTTGCCTCTAGTGGCATCTCGTGGCGCTACTTCCGACCAGTCTCGATTACACGGACCGCGATTTCGACTCGCTTCGGGCGCGCCTCATTGCACTGCTGAAGAGCGTATTTCCTGATTGGAGTGACTTCGATGTAGCAAGCTTTGGAAACATCCTGCTTGAGATGTTCGCGTTCGTCGGGGATGTGCTGACGTTCTAT
The DNA here is from genome assembly GCA_050263495.1 of Myxococcales bacterium. GTDB lineage: Bacteria > Myxococcota_A > Polyangia > Polyangiales > Polyangiaceae > FEN-1139. The sequence goes on from JBLNFG010000592.1 coordinate 2,740, forward strand.
CAGGACAACCTGGCGCGCGAGTCGCGCCTTGTGACGGCTACCCAACGCAAGAACGTCATGGCGCTCGCCCGAATGCTCGGTTACCGCTTGCACGGTGCCCGCGCAGCAACCGCTGAGGTGGAGTTCAGTTTGGCGCAAACGCCGAAGGCAACGGTTACCCTTCCCGTCGGCACAATTGTGCGGACCGAAGAGGTCACCGAGCCCGTTCGGTTCCAGCTGACCGAGCCGGTCGTGTTCAATGCAGGCTTGGCGCCAGCCGTTCTGCGTGCGGTGGTCGAGCACTCTGCGACGCACACACAGCTGTTTGACGCTCGAGGGCTCGCCGACTTCGAAGTCTACCTCGATCGCACGCCGTACCTCGACAACTCAGCGGTTGTTTCGACGCCCCAGGGGACGTTCACGGAGGTGCTGAGCTTCCTTGATTCGGGCCCGAACGATCGGCACTTCCAAGCGGTTGTCGATCAGAACGATCGGGCTCGGCTTCGTTTTGGAAACGGGATCAATGGCCTTCAACCAAGCGGCACCGTGACGGTCTCCTACAAGACGGGTGGAGGCACGACGGGCAACGTTGATGCCGAGCGCATCGTCGTTGTGGAGGGAAGCTTCATTGATTCGAATGGTGCTTCCGTCCAGCTCTCGGTTCGAAATCCTCGACCCGCGTCCGGTGGCACTGATCGACAATCGATTGCCTCTGCCAAGCTTCTCGCTCCAGAGAGCCTCCGCGCGACGACCCACACGGTGTGCCGCGAAGACTTCGAAATCAACGCGCGCAGGCTACCAGGGGTTGCACGCGCGCTGATGCTCACGTCCAATGAAGACACAAGCATCGCAGAGAACTCAGGCATTCTTTACGTCATTCCGAAGGGCGGAGGTCTGCCAACTCCCGCCCTCAAGAACCTCGTCCTCCGACAGGTGACAGAGGTCTACCCCTGCACGCTGACGTTTCAGGTGCGGGTTCAAGATCCAGTCTACCGGGTCATCGACGTAGTAGCGCGAGTCTTCTTTCGCCAAGGAGAGAAGGCAGAAGCTGTGCGTGAGCGCATCCGGACGCGCTTGAATGAGTTCTTCCGCGTAAGCGAGCCAGACGGAACGCCCAACCCCAACGTCGACTTTGGCTTCAACGTAAAGGACTCGAACGGAAATCCTTCTGGCGAAGTCGCTTGGTCGGACGTGTTCAATGTGATTCGGGATACGCCTGGCGTGCGCAAGATGGGTGACTCGCGGCTCGACTTGACTCTTGCAGGCTTACCCGCAGACGTGACGCTCAAGCTCCGGGAATTCCCCGTGCTCGGGCAGGTTGCGGTCGTGAATGGCGAAACCGGGGAGTTTGTCTAATGGCAATCCTCAACCCAAACTTCGCCGAGCCGGGGGCGTATACGGGTCTTGCCGCGGATTGGACCCTCACGGCTTCAACGGCACTCGAGGCTGTGGCTGGGTTTGGCACCAATCCAGAGGTGGCAGTAGAGGACTTCGAGCGTTGGCATGCGTTTGTGAGCACCTTCGATGAGGTGCCTCAGGTGCGGGCGTTCTTCGTGGACGCGACGCTTGGTTACGAGTCGTTCGACACGGGATGGAGCAACGCTCCGTACCAGAGGGTGTTCAGCGAAGCGCAACTCGAGTGGGCGAAGCTGTCACCGGCAAACACGGAAGCCTTCGAAAGCGGATGGGCCAATGCGCCCTTCGTGTTCGATTGGAGTGCGGTTTCCTCGAGCGCGGCGCTCTTCGATGGTGAGTCGAGCGAAGACTTCGAGGAGCAGTGGCGAGACAATCAGAATTTCGTGCGCAACTGGCAACAGCTTGCATCGGTGCCAGCGCAGTTCGACGCGGGCGCCAGCGGTACGGAGTCCTTCGAAGGGCTTTGGTCGACACAGGCGGCTCGATGAGGAGCAATCATGAGTGAATCAGATTGGTCATACCTAAACGACGGACTCGACGTTGCTGTCGTCGATCGCGGAGTCACAGCAGGCGTGTCGAGCCCGCCTGGAGGCGGCAACTTCGTGTTCGGGTTCAATTCGCTTGCAGCGGTCAGAGGTTCGGTCGGGCTCTTCGTGAATCTCCCGGACTTCGCCCCAATGGCGAAGGGGGCATCAATCCGAGGCTGTGTGATGCGTGGTGCAGGCGGTGGAGCAACGGGGTTTTCGCCTTTCCTTTTCCTTGCCTGCCAGGGGAACTCGCTCAATGACAGCGCGTACTTGCTTGGGCTCTCCGACGACGATCCACATCGCATCGTCTTGCGCAAGGGTAGCTTGGCTGCCGGGATTCCGGATGCGGATGGCAGTGGAGTCCTCCTGAAGTCGTCCGC
>JBLNFG010000593.1:0-4574 GCA_050263495.1 Myxococcales bacterium
CGCGACTTAGTTCCCGTCGCCCCACCGGCACTGTTGTCGCCACCAGCGCCCTGCGCCGAACCGGCGTTGTCGCGATCGGAACTGCCACACCCGGCGAAGGCGGCGAGCAGAACTGCCGTACTGAATACGGCGGTGATAACTCTTTTGGTCACGTTTCCATTTTCCTATCCCGCCGCCTTCGCGACGTTTGGAGTCTGTACCGTATGAACTACGATAGCATTGCTCTGATTAATCATTGACGTCGCCTCGCGTTTCGTCGAAACGGCGCAGACTGAAGCTCGATGTTGGCGATCAGCGCGATACGAGACGCCAGTAGTGCAACTGGGAATTTCACGCGGCTGCGGCGCTAGAGGGCCACCGAACGTCACACGAGTACCGTTCGGCTTTCGGTGTCCCGTATTACCTCGGCTCGCTTGGCGGCGAGTTGCCTTGACTCCGCTTTGTGAACCACGGCCTCGATTGGCCTCGTACCGCTGCGCTTCTGCTCGAAAACGCGTAGACGTGGCGTCTTTTCGTAGACGCGTAACATTGAGTTTGGGTCGGGCCGCATGCGTTCTGACGTAAGCAGAGCCCGGAGTGTTCCGTCGTTGCCACAAACGTCCAATACACTCGCGGGCGCGGATTTTCGCGCGGGCGCGGCTTGATTGCAGCTTATGCGCAGGGCTATCACTGCTGATTGGCCAAGCCAGGCTAGGAACGGTCGTCTCGTGGGTCATTTCCTTGGCTGCCTGCTGCCTATCCAGTGACCGACAGCGCAAAATTACACGCAAACCCCTCGCCTCGCTCTTCGGTCCGAATCATGTGCACTAATGGGCCCAACTAAGTCCTGAAGCCAGAACAGGTCCGTTCCACTTCCGTGTTGTCAGACCCGCGCTGAGGCTCTGTCATTTCTGATCGCACCCTCACGAACCTGGGCTGCACTGTGAGAACCGATAGAAATGAGAACAGCAGCCGGAGCGGACTTATCCTCGTCCGGTGAAACCCCACAAACTGACACTCGAGTTGATGTTTGGGAGCGTGCCGATCGCGAGTGGGAATGCGATGACACGTGCTCGACGCCCGCTCAGAGTTGGAGTCCGTCGGGGCCATTGCATCGCACCGGAGCAACACGTGCGCCGTGCGAGGATTCTAACGCAAACCCTCGCGACGCGGACGCGGCGTGACCTCGGACAGGTTCGTCGCCGCGACGCACCAACCAACCTAGGCTCGAGGACGACAGCTGCACAATCGCGCCGGCAAACAGGACTCAGTGGTAACAACTCTTGCGGACTGAGAATCGCGTGTGGCGGCACGTCACGCACAATGCGCCGTTGATCACCAAACGGCTTTCTTCGAAGTGGGAGTATCCATGTGCGGTCACGTGGGCAGTGCCACAGTTCAACTCGACTCAGGGACGGGCACATGCGGGGCGAAGGTGTGCTGAATAGTAGCACTAACCCGCTCTGAAGTGACCGGTGTGAGGCCACGCCGCGAGCATGAACCGCGCTGCGGTGGCACGTTTTTTGGTCGCTTCGATTTGAGCATCGTAAGCAACTGAATCCCGCGAGTGGGCCATAAGGCCTAGCACTGAAACGTCCCACTCACGTGATCGCTCGCTGGAAATAATCGAGCGATATTGCGGCCCATCGAAAGCGCTCCGCACCTTCGATGGATGGCCAAAGGGCGAGAGCGCTCCGGTCGGGATCGATGGATTGGTAGTAACTCGTGATCGAGCCCCTTCCTACTACATCAACAGGGGCGATAGAGTCACGGTGACTGCTCTATGCGACGGCTGCGGGAAGCCCGGACGCGAGCACAGTCGTTTGAGGAATCTACTATGGCAGCAGCTGCACAATCTGAGACCGTCGGGCTGATCGCCACTTGGCTGAATAGCGATTACTGGCTTCGCATCGTAGCGGGAGCCACGGAGGTGCTAAAGCGCGAGGGAATCACACCGGTGTGCTTTACGTTGGGCACCTCGGCAAGGTGCGACCTTCAAGCACCAAGTCGTTTCTTCGATCTCGTTAACCAACAGTGCCTGTCGGGCGTGATGGTCATCTCGGCCGCATCTTTTCAAAGCGAGGCAGAGAGCTTCTTGCGGCGCCTCAATGGTTTGCCGGCCGTGTGCGTGGGACGCTCCGTTCAGGGGGTGCCAAGTCTGTGGGTTCAGAATGGTCTGGGGATCCGGATGGTGATGAAGCACCTAACGGAAACCTGCGGTCGACGTCGGCTAGCGTTCATCCGTGGACCGGTAATGAACAAGGAAGCGGAGGCCCGGTACCGCGCCTGGGAAGATTTCTGCATCGAGCACTCGCTGCCGCACGACGAGAAGATGGTCGAACAGGGCGAGTTTACTGAAGCAACGGGCGAAGCAGCTGCGCTACGGATACTCGAAAAGAACCCTGGCGAGCTTCCAGACGCACTCGTGGTTTCGAACGACCGCATGGCGCTCGGAGCGCTTATTGCGGCGCGGAAAAGGGGTCTTAGGGTTCCCGATGATATCTCGATTGTAGGCTTCGATGATCTGGAGGCGGAACGCGCGAATCCACCCCTAACGACAATACGGCAGCCCGTATTCGAGATGGGCTATCGGGCAGCGGAAACCATGGTAGCGCTGCTGCGCAAGGGGCCTGTCACAGAGAGTCAGATGTTCACGCCGGAGCTCATCGTCCGCGCGTCGTGCTTACCGCGACAGTCCAAGGCTAAGTGCAATTCGGAGGAAACAGGTTACGGCGCACGTGCCTTCCTCGACAGTGCGTATCCATCGCCTGATACGTGGATTCCGGCTATACGAACATCGACGCACGTCGACGGCCAGGGAACCCCAACGCCGTCTGGCGGCACCGGTCCACAACTGAATGCATGTGAGCTAGAGAAATCACTGCGGGCGCACAAGGCTCGTGAGGAGTTGCTGATCAACGCCGTGCGAGATCTACGCCTGTATGCAATAAGTCGAATTGAACAGGCGCTCTCTCAGGCCAACAGCGTGCGTGAGCTACACTCAATTATGATGGGGCATCTGCAGTTGTTGAGTCTTAGTAGTTTGACGGCGGCCATGGTGCACGATGAGTCGGGCTTTCAGGGCGAGGCGCGGCTAATCCTAGACTGTACTACTGGCAACAGACCAGCCATTGGGCAGCCTAACGCTTGGCTCCCTTGTGCCCAAATCGTCGCGGCACACGGACAGCGTAACGGCGGCGCGCTGCGGATTGTGCAGCCGCTCAATAACGAGACTGAGGCGTGCGGATTCCTGCTAGCCAGCGGATCTCTCAGCGATAGCGCCATGATCAACCGGATAGGGATCGCGCTGGCGCGCGCCGCGCTGAGGATCGGCACGGGGTGAAGTTGCGTCCGATTATCTCAAGCTTCTTTTAGCGTGCGATCACGGCGCAGCCAATACGAGCGCCTGCATTCCCAACCGGTTGGCTGCCGTCGTCCTTCTTTTCGTGCAAGATCACTGCGGTACCGAGCAGCGTGTTCGGAGCGTTCGGAGCTAGCGTCGCGCCTTTGAGCACGATGTCGAGTGTCCCCTCGCCGCTCTTATCGACCGTGATGTTGCCCATATCTCCCAAGTGGCGGGCGCTATTGCCAGGAAGGGCGTGCGGTTTTTGGGTCGGATTGTAGTGCCCCTTCGCACTCGTTGCGTCTTGCGCCGAGCAGTCGCCCGTCTCGTGGAAGTGCAAACCATGTGCACCAGGACTCACCTGAGAAACGCGCACTTGAACCCGGACACCGTCGGGCGACGGCGTCACGGTGACTGTGCCGGTCGCGCTCGATCCGCTGCGAGCTTCTATCTTTGCAACAATCGGAGCAGGACTCCCCGACGCGGTCTGATCGTTCGAGCTGGAGGACACAGTAGTATCCGGCGAGCTGGACGGCTGCTGCCCATCGTGACCCGTTGCTGGTGGGCCACCATGTGCGTCCGCGGAGGCACGGCCCAAGTCACTGGCGGAGCCGCCCGCACTCTGGCTACTAGTGCTCGCCGGCATTGGCCCCGCGCTTGATGTTGAGGGTGGGACGGTGCTCGAACCGCACGCGAATTGCATTGACGAGACGGCTAGAACGAACGCGAATGTTGATCTCATGGTTCCCCTGCAAGATGCTAGATGCTTGGAGCTCAAGCGCGACCCGACAAATCGAGTGGCGCCAACGCAAGACACTCTTGCGGTCATTCCCTAACGTTCCAGACCCCGGAGCGGGAGGGGTCACCTGAAATGTTTTAGGCCCCGCGGGCGTCACCGCGCCATTCTCGGCACGATTTTGGGGTTCGCGTGCGCGGCGCATCGAACACCCGCCCTCGCAGCCTGTTCTGGGGAGGGGGGTATTGCCCCAGTTTCTTCGTTCAGCCGCCGCTGACCAGAAAACGTTACGGCCGACAACGCCGAGCTCTTAGGTCTGGAGCGGCATTCGGAAGCAAACGATTCGCCAGAGCCGAGACGCGGTGATTCCCGTCAAACGCGACACGGAAGGTGGTAAGCGTCTTGGCGTCGGGTTCACCACGCGCCGCCGCCAACATGCCCCCCTTCGATTTCGCTCAACTAATCTCGCCCGCACAGCTATCGGGGTACGCCGCCTTTGTCCTTGGGGTTACCGCT
>JBLNFG010000594.1:0-4020 GCA_050263495.1 Myxococcales bacterium
CTTTCTCTGTGTCGAGCCCGTTCCAGACACCCCAACCCGACTCGTTCGATTTCGTGTACGCGTGATTGTAGACGCCTCCGGTGTCACCGGATTCGGGGTTGATCGACCAGTAGGTGAAATCGGTCAGCCCAATGTCCTTCATGTAATCGGCAAAGATGTTCTGCCACTCGAAGTCGTATCGGGTCGCTTTGGGGAGGTGCGCCCAGACGGTGGCTGCATCGGGATCAACAGGATTGTCGGGCCAGGTCTTGGTTCCGCCGAACTCACCAATCATTACGCAATAACCGTCTTTCCGGAGGTATCCGAAGTGGTCGTCCCAGCCCTTACGCAGTTTCTCGACGGTCTCCTTGTTCGAGCGCTCGACGACTAGCTTGCACTTCGCCTTTCCGGCAGCGTCGTCTTCCAGACCTACGCAGGCCGGATCGGATTGATCGATGAATTGCGTCTGCACATAGACGGATGGGCCGTACGTGTGGGGGGCGAAGCAGAGTCGATCCTTCGGAATCTGGATGGGATCAAATTGCTGTCCATACAGGTTCTCGCCCCAGTTCGGGTTCGTGGTGTCGGCGGGCCCGAACGGCTCTGGCGACTTGCTGTCGTCGTCGTGATTCCAATGCGTCCCGGAAACGCCTTCCACGAAAGCAATTAGATCATCATTTACCTCGGCCATTGCTTCGTAACAAAGCGTCGCAAGGTCGGACCATTCGGACCACGAGTACTTGAACGGCTCATTGAAGCAGTCGATTCCGAGCACGTTGCTGACGCCGAGATCCTTGGGCAGCTTCGCCAAGGTGCGAATGTCCGCGAGCCACTTCTCGAGCGTGTAATCGTCTTCGCCGCCGCGGCAGGTCTTATCCTCTTTCTTGTACTTGTAATTCTCGCGATCGGCATCCGTCCACGGTGGCTTGTCATCAACCCAGCCGGCGCGCCACCCGATGTGATTGGAGCAGGAGTGAATGTCGAGGATGACGTAAAGATTGTTCTTTGCCGCTTGCTTGATGAAATCTTCGAGCGCTTCGCGTGCGTCCTTGTACGGATACTTCTCCGAATCATTATTTCGGATCTTCACGTCCGTACGCGAATAGTCCCCGTCTTCGTGGCCCTTGACTAACGTCTGGGGGGCAACGGGTAGACGGATGGTGTTGAAGCTCAGCGGAGACCCCGTGATCTCCTTCATGGTCTGTTCGATCGTGCGTTTGTTCGCCGCGTCAGCCCAAGAGACTGCGCCAATGTAGAGCTCCATGGCGCCTGGACGCTGAAGATCGTCTTGTCCTTCCAAGCCGAACCAGTTGCCTCCCCGTAGCTGGAACTCCTTGCCATCAGCGGTTAACTTGCCCGTAGAGTTGACTCGGAATTTGCCTTTCACGCCGGAAGACTCGGGAGTGGGCTTGGCGTCTTCAGGGGGCACGAATTCCATGCCGGCACCGGTGGTACCGGTAGTGGTGGTGGGCTTGGTGGTGTCGTCGCCCGTGCTCGTGCTGCTGGTCGAGTTGGTCTTGGTGCTACCACCCCCGGTACCCGTCGTTGTGTCCGAGTTGCCCGTCGATTTCGTGCTCGAGGTCCGGCTTGTGCTTCCGCCGGATGCGGTCGATTTCGAGGAGGACGAGCTGCTGGAAGTGCGAGTGTTGCTCGATCCGGCACCGCCTGACGCCGCTGCCTTCGATTTGCTCGTGGTGGATGAAGCACCGCCAACGCTAGAGCTACCATTCGACTTTGGAGTGGAGCTCGAGCTGTCGGTAGTGTCCGACGAGGTGCTATCGTTATCATCGGCACTGGTCGTCGTCGGCTTGCGGGTGCTGGAGGTGTTGCCACCCGCTTTGGTCGTCGAAGCATTTCCTCCGCTGCCGTCCTCACTGGGCGCAGCATCCATCGGGTTGCTCTCGACGTCGCCGTCCTTATTGTTGCAGGCTGCGCTGAGCAGCAACATGCAGGGAATCGACAGCGCACACAACGCCTTATTACGAAGCATCATTATTTGTTACCTTTCCCGTCACCAGCTTCGGAGACGCGTTAGCCCCTCGCGAGCAGCCCGCTTGTCAGTGTTTGAGGCACTGACCAACACCGAAGCTTGATCTAACCGAACTGAACCGCGCCCCGATTCTGTGAGGCATGCGTCGCAATGCCCGAAATACTTGCGCGGTTCTCTCTTTGGCTTGGTTACCTTGCACCGTGTCAGCAACGCCTATTCACGGTTCATCAACTCAGCTCATTGCCGGACTTTTTGGTGCTTTCTGGTCTTCGAATTGGAAGCGATTCCAATAGCAGACCAGAAGAGTGCATCCAACAAGTAGACTGTTCAACGCTACGCAGTGCTGCAATGCCGAAGAGGACTGCAGAATTCAGATCTGTTCGAAGCCATTATCGGAATGGCCAAGCAGCAACCGCGCAACAATTACTACTGCATCACATTCTTATATTGTGCTTTGTTGGTTAAATTGCGCATTGATCAAACAATGTGAGAAACCGGGTGCGTGCAAAGTTCGAAGGCAAATCGTCTCCGATCCGTCTTACTCGAGAACTGAGTGCACAACGATCGGCGCTCGGAGCGGCGAGCAGCCTCGAAGCTAAGCAGCTGGTCTTAACGCGTTTACACGAACGAGAGAGCCTTCACCAACAGTCTCCCGACGACGGCGAGGGCAGCACCAAGCAACGCACTCACGAACAACATTCCTTTGCCCCAATTGCCCGTGTAACCCAACTTGGTGCTCCAGGACGAGAGCTTCGCAGCAGGCAGAATCGTCGATGTTTCGTTTTCGTCGTCAAGATCAAAGCTAATTGCGTACCGCAAACGTCGTATATCGGAGTCAGACGGCGCGTCCGACCTGCGCAGCAATTTGACGAGAAGCGCGTCTGGAGGTTCGAGCCGACTCATTCAGCCCTCCAACTATCGCGGTTCCTCAACGTATCGCGGATGCGAATCCGTTGTGACGCTAGAGCGAATTCTTTACGAGCTAAACGAAGCCGCGCGTTAACTGTGTCGGCATCGACACCCAGAGCGATGGCAGCTTCCGAAGGAGACCACTGCTCGAGCTCCACGAGCACGAACACCTCGCGCTTCTCCTCCGTGAGCGATTCGAGAATCTTGTGAGCAATCCGTAAAGCCTGCGCGCTTGAGACAAGCTCATATGCCGCGCGATCTGCGGTTCCAGTGCGCTCTGGATCAGACGAGCCTTCTTTACTTGGGAGAACTCGCGCGCTCTTGGCCGCTGCCTCACGATGCATGCGGACACTGTGTTGAAGGATCCGAAACACCCAAGCTTTGAGCGGCACGACGCCCCCAAACTCCGGTAGGCCCCTGTGGACTGCGACGAAGACTTGCTGACAGACATCGTCTAGCGCGTATCCCTCGACCCCCAGCCGCCGCGCGGTGCGCCATACGAACCCAACCATCTCGTCGTAAACTGACTCGAAAGTCAGTTCGGTTGTCGATTCGTCCCGATCCGGTATCGGCGTTCTAGCCATAGAACTCATAGTGCTGGATACGTGTACTGTTAGTGAGTGTGCCTAATGGTAGGTGCCCGTGAGTTGCCGGAGGCACGAAAATCGGTGAAAGAAATCTGACATGGGTCGGCTGGCGCACCATCAGATTGTGTTCGGGCACGGTGCGCCATGCGAAGAACGTCGGGAAATCTTGAGAAACGCGACGAGCAAAGGGTCGAGGCTTCAATAAGTACGCGTCAAAAAAAACTCCAGGGCGATCCCATCCTTCCGGTGCGCCGAACACCGCCTCCGTCACGGTTTGCCATCCTGTTGGGAACATGTTTACAGCTTCCTTTGACAATTGCAGGACTGCTACACACATCGCATGCAACGCTGACGCTGGGCGCGGCCGGCGCTCGTCCGCGGGTCACGGCCCACGAGCAGTCAAGGGAGAGCTCCGGCACGCTGCCCGCCCAAAGACCCGCTCGTCAACAGGGTCGCACCCACCACACGAACGAGAGTCGTCGTTGGGTCGCCTCGCGACGAGAGTCGTCGTTGTGTCGCCTCGCGACGAGAGTCGTCGTTGTGTCGCCTCGCGAC
>JBLNFG010000595.1:0-8821 GCA_050263495.1 Myxococcales bacterium
CAGCGTGAGATTCAGCGCCTAACGCTGCAACGCGACGAACTCAAGCCTCCAACGGCGTTACTCGCCGTTGGAGAAGAGACGATCACGTTGCTGCGCGAGGGGATCGGGAGCACCAAGAAGGCGCTGATGGATCTTCCCGCGCGCGAGGCCGCCCTCACGGAGCGCCGCGCCGAAGCACAGATCGTCGAGCGCCGTCTTGGTCTGGATGCCGCGAGCACGAGCGAAGTGCTGCGAGCGCGACGCCCCGAAGAAGCGCGCTTTCGTAAGCTACTTGCGGATCGAGGCGCGCTGGTCGAGCGTCGACGCGCTGCACGCGAGCGCCTGAGCCAGACTGAGCTCGATTGTGAGATTCATCGAACGCGGTTGGCAGCGCTGCCCGCGGCTTCGGACGTGCAAGCCCTGGAACGCGCCGTGCGTCTTGCTCGACAGCTTGGCGATATCGACGGCGCGCTCGACGCAGTACGCCGCGAACGCGCTGAACTCGAAGTCTCGTCACGCGCCGAGCTGGCGGCGCTCGGTCCGTTCGATGGGAGCTTGGCCGAGCTTTGCGCATTGCGAGTGCCCGCCGCCGAAGCGGTGAGCCGCTTTGAACGAGACTTTGCCCGCATCGACGAACGTACGAAGAGCCTCGTCACCGAGCTCGATCGTCAACGTAGCCGCGCCGCGGAGCTGTCGCTCGAACTCGCCGCTGAGGAACGCGCCGGTGCCGTGCCGAGCGAAGAGGAACTCGAGCGCGTCCGACGTGCGCGCGACGAGCGCCTCGAGCAGTGGTGCGCAAGCTGGCAAGAGGGGGCGACCAAGGGGCATTCCTTGTTCGACTCGGCAGAGGGGCGTGAGTATCGCAGCGCGGTGGTGGCTGCAGATGCGGTCGCGGATCGTCTGCGCCGCGAAGCCACTCGCGTTGCCGAGCATGCGCGTCGAGCCAGCGAACTTGCGCAGATCAAAGACGATCAACAGCGGCTCGATACTGCGCAGACAGAGCTGCGCCGCGAAGCGGAGGCACTCGAACGCGTCTGGGCCTCACACTGGGCCAACGTGGGCTCCGCTTCGATCAGACCCAGCGAGACGCGCTCTTGGCTTGCCCGTCGCGAGCACGCGGTCAACTTGGTCGTCAGAGCGGCGGCCTTGCGTGACCGCGAGGCGACCCTTAGCGCGCAAGCCACGGAGCTAGCCTCGACCCTTGGCGCAGCACTCGGTACGCCACTTTCAACGACCCCGCTCGCAATCGACGTAACACGCGCCATTGAGAAGCTGGATCGCGAACGCGAACTTGCGCGAGAGCGTGACGCGCTCAAACGCCAAATCGCCGAGTTCGAGGTGCGCACGGCAGCCGCGCGCCGCGAGCTCACGGAGCGTGAGCGCGAAACCGAAGTGCGCGAATCCGAGCTCACCAAGGCGATTACTGCGCTCGGATTCGATGCCAGCGTCCCGCCCGAGGAAGTCGAGACGCGGCTCGCGGCGCTCTCGGATCTATTCCAGGCTCGCGAACAGACGCGCGAGCTCGAGCGTCGCGTCCTCGGGATGCAACGCGACATCGCGGCGTTCGAGAGCGAGGTCAAGGCGCTCGTCGTCGCGCATGCCCCCGATCTCGGCGAGCTCCCGGTAGGCCGCGCTGCGTCGGAAATCGTCCAGCGTTACGATCGTGGGCGTCGCGACGCCGAAGCGCTCGACCGAGTGTTGTCGGAACTCGCAGAGCGCCAGAACGAGCTCGAGGAGCAATCCGCGCAGCTGGTCCGTGCCGAGAACGAATTGCGTGCGTTGATGGACGCGGCCAAAGCCGCTGACGCGAGTGAGCTTCCCGCGATTGAGAATAAGACGCGCAGAGCGCGCGAGTTACGGGCGGAACTCGACGGCCTCGAGGCAACCCTCAGCGAAACCGCAGGCGCACGCGGCCTACGAGCACTGCTCGAGGAAGCGGCCGCGACGGATCGAGCCAGCATCGCGGCGCGTTTGCAGGAGCTCGACGAGCGCATCGAACAACTCGAAGAGCAACACACCGACAGCATTCGAGCGCATCAGCGCGTGCAAGCCGGCATGGAGTTCTTTTCTGACACGAGCGCCGCCGAAGCCGCCGATGAAGAGCGTTCCTTGGCCGCGGCCCTCGTGACGCGCGCCGAGCGTTGGTCCAAGCTGAAGCTCGCCGAGGTGCTGTTAGCACGCGAGATCGAACGCTACCGTCAAGAGAACCAGGGTCCCGTGTTGAAACGCGCCGCGGAGCTCTTCGTGCGGCTCACTCAGGAGCAATATCGAGGACTCCGCGTCGGTCGCGAAGAGCGCACGTTAGTGGCCGTGCGAGCGAACGACGTCGAGGTGAGCATCGAAGGCCTGAACGAGGCGGCGCGTTATCACTTGTACCTTGCGTTGCGGCTTGCCAGTCTCGAGCGTTACCTTGACCACGCGGAGCCGCTGCCGTTGGTGCTTGACGACATCCTCATTCACTTCGACGAAGAAGGCGCCCGTGCGGCGCTCGGTGTCTTGGGTGAGCTCGCGAAGCGCGTGCAGGTGCTGCTCTTCACTCATCATCGGCACAATGTCGACTTGGCCCAGACGGCGGTCACGGGTGAGCGCCTGTTTGTGCACGAACTTTAAGTGCGCCAGTGACGGGTGACCGCCGCCTGTTTGTGCGCGAGCTTTAGGTACGGCGGTCACCGGTGATTGACCGTTCTGTTCGAGCTTTGAGTGTCGAGTAGCCCCCACCTTGCACACAGCGAATGGCTGCGTCGGGGATCCAGCGAGCCCCTGTCTCGGCGCGCACCCATCGCTTCTGCCGCGAGCGCTCGATCCCGCGCCAGTGCAGCGTAACGCGTCAGCCGACGCAGTGCGGCCTGACCCAGTCGAACGACTCTTCGTGCACGAGTGATGACCCTGGTTCGCCGCAAGGTGAAGGCGGCATTTCGAGTGCAACCCTCAGCCGACGCAGTGCGGCCTAACGCAGCCGTATTCGTCCGTCGTGGTTTCGACGGTCTGCCCCTCGGCGCAGTGTGGGTATGCGTAAAGTGGGCAGCTTCGGGTGCAGCTCCAAACGGGGCAGCCATGGACGTCGACGCTCGAGCTCAGGGTTTGCCAAGCCTCGCACTGAGGCCGCACCGGTTCCGGGCACGGCACGCACACAGGCATAGGACAGTTGTCCTGATCCACACCGGTTCCGAGTGTCTGTCCACTTTCACACAGTGGCGCGGAATAGTTCGGACAGGTGTCAATTACTCCGGGAGGGTCGGAGCAAGCTGCGCAAACCAAGGCCAATAGCGTAACGCCCGAGGACCATACAAAACCGCGTGCCATCGTCAGATTAGAGCAAGGATTGCCGTCGCTGGCAATCCCTCATTGCTCTTTCTCGAGCCCCGATACGCTGACGTAAAGTGCCGTTTTGGGTGGTTCTCAGGCAGTTTTGGTTAGTCCGTCGTGATTGCGGCCCGGCGCGCACGATGGGTGTTCACGGTGCCGGAACAAGGGGGTACCAAGAACACGGCGGCCAAGCTTAGGGCGATGGCAACCAGGGATATCGAACTTGTTTTGCTCGAAGCGCTTCATCGCGTGCCATCCGAAGCCATGAGTTTGACTGGCGTGTAGCAGCGAGGCCGCGCTCGGAAGATTCCGGAGCGCCTTCCCCAGTCTGCCGCCTCGCGTTGCCAGGCGGCGTGCTCCGAACAGCGGGAAAGCTCCCGTGCGCACGACAGACGCACGCGTTTGGCACAAGCTTTGGTCTTCGCGGCAAGGTTTCGTCTGGCGGGCCACGCGGACAACGGGCTGCGAGCGCCTGCTCTCAGTGAGCCGCGATATTTCGCCTCACCGAGAAATCGCTGTAGCCGCTCCGCTTGTGCATGCCTTATAGAGAATCTCTCGTCGCAGCTGCCTTCCCCGAACGGTTGCGTCCTCACCCAATCGGATCGCCCACTACCGACACTTGCGCTCTCTCGTTTGGTAGATTGGCCAACTCCCACTGCGGAGTCTACGTCGCTGCATCTCGAGTACATCGTGAGGGAACACGTCTTTGCCACGGTCGAATGCCTCGTCGAGAAGTTCGAAGAAGTTGAGCGGTCTGGCCAGTGCGGTGATCTGCATCGAGGCAGAGCCGCAGAGGGCTCGTCGCAAGTGAGTGAGCACCATCCCTTCGGCGCGGCACGCGACGGCGACTTCCTGACAGCATGTCCATAGTGCCGGCAACACGTCTGAGAACGTGCTCGATTGATGCAGAATGGTACGCGCCGAGTTTTCGCGTAAGTGAAGTACGAGTAACAGCTTTCCGTTCTCTCGCTCGCGCAACCGTTTCAACTCCGCCAGAAGCCCGATTACCATCGAAACTGTTACCGGCCCTGACCATTCACACAGGCACACGCGCCCCACAGACGTGATTGGGAGACTCATGATGGACTACTCCTCTTGGGTGTCGTTGCGACACCCCCCTCAAGAAACGGGACTGCTTCCGTCAGCTTCTGATCCCCACCTCGTTTCGACCACCGATAGGGTTTTGTTGTCAGAATTCGTGTCGGGCCTGACGATTTGCGCCTGATTGGCCAGTGGACTGGGCTAGAGTCGAGCCATGTCGACGAGTGGCCGAGCTGGAGCTCCCTCGATACGCGCCGTGGATCCGCCCGCCAGCGAATCCCTGCAACGGCTAAAGCGCGGCGAAATGAGCTTGGATGAATACCTGGACGAGCGCGTCGAAGAAGCGTTGGCACACATCAAGGGCAGGGTTTCCGCAGAAACCCTCGAGTCCGTTCGCGTCGTGTTGCGCGAAAAGCTGGAATACGATCCTGTCCTCGTAGAATTGGTTCAGCGCGCAACGGGCCAAAACACGGCGGACGCAGCGGCACACTCCGTCGGCGTTAAGGGGAACTAAGCCATGCGGTCCGGACGTGAGGGGGATCCGTGCTGCAATGCTGCGGCCAGTGCTGCCGAGAACGAAGCTGCTGACGCGGATGAGCTTGCGCGCCGACGTGACGAGGTGAACGCACTCGTAGTTCAACATCTCGATCTGGTGGAATCAATCGCTCGGCATGTGTCGCGCACGATCGACAATGCAGTGGACTTCGAGGAACTGACGGCTGCTGGTCGGGAGGGCCTCGTCGAAGCGGCGCGCCGCTTCGATTCCGCGCGTGGAACTCCCTTTCGCGCATTCGCGGGGTTCCGGATCGAGGGCGCGATCATCGACGGCGTACGGAAGTCATTCCGACTACCGCGACGGCTGTATGCTCGCCTTGCCGTGTTCGAAGCAACGCGCAATCTGAACGAGTGCGCGGCTCCATCAACCCTGCGCCCTTCCGGCTCCTATCCTCAGGCTCCCGTCCCTGAGCAGCAGCTCAGTGATCAACTGGCCGCGATGGCTACGGCTGCCATCGTCTTCCGTGACCAGGGGATCGCGCCGGACAGTGCGGAAGACGAGTCAGAACAGGCGAATCCGGAAAACGCCTACGCGCAAGCGGAGTTGCTGGGGATCGTTCGCGACGCGATTGACGGCCTCGACGAACACGAGGCAACCGTAATTCGTCTTCACTATTTCGAGGGCAAGTCCTTCGAAAGCGCAGCCGAAACGATGCGCATCTCCAAACCGTGGGCGAGTCGACTACACGCCCGCGGCATCGAACTCTTGACGAAACGATTGCGAGCCGTGGAACGCGGCTGACGAGCTCTCACCGGCCCCGAATTTGGAAGAGCCGAAACTGCTCCAACCAAAGGTGCAATGCCGCGCAGCGAGGCCGTCGGAGCGCTGAGAAATTCCCTCAGTTTCTAGCGAGAAAATCGCGAAACCGTATCGCGCGTGGGGTCCGATCGACAGCGGAAATGGCACAGGAAGAGCGGAAGGTCGGAGCCATTCGCCGTCTGCACCTCAGCCGGTCATCCCGGAGCCATTCGCCGTTCCGGCGGCACCTTCGGACCCCGTCCCGATGCTTCCGGACATGAACGATTGTGAGAGCCAAACTGCCAGTACTTGGGCGCCAAGACCAACAGCTGCCAACTCGTACCCACCGAGGGAGCTTTGCCTTTTCACGTAGGTGACTGCGTTGCTCGTCATTTTGCGGTCGAGTTCTTCGAGATCGAGATACACCGGATAGGCTTCGCCATGCTCGTCGAAGCAGTTTCGCAAGTATTTCGGCAGCCACGTGGGCAATACGCGCACACGCCAGGCTTCGCCGTTCTCTTTGGTACAGAACAGACTCAGTTCTAGCCCTTGCTCGTTGGGCTGAGCCTTCTCCTTGGACTTCATCGGGGGACCTCCTTACGGATCAGGAATGCTTCGCGCGGGAGATTGTGTCGTGAACGTTGGATGGGGGGACGATGCGGCGTGAGTGCCTCGAGGAACTCACGGGCAGACTGAAAGCGGTCCTCGGGGCGTAGTTCGAGCGCGCGAAGGATCACACGATCGAGTTCGCGCGAACAGCCTTCGACCTCTGCCGACGGCGCCGTAATCTCCGAGTGCGTCGCAAAGTCGAAGGTGCTGTAGACGCTCATCAACGACAGATACAACACCACGCCCAAGGAGTAGAGATCGGAACGCACATCGGCCCGCTCGCCGCGCAGCACTTCCGGGCTCGCATAGCGACAGGAGCCAATGGCTGATCCTGTTTGAGTGGCCACCGCGGGTCGAAAGCGCGCCGACTCACAATCGACGGAGGAGACGCGAGCCAAGCCAAAATCGAGCAGCTTCAGTTGAACCCCGTGGTTCGGAACCTGATGCAGAAAGAGGTTCTCGGGTTTGATATCGCGATGCACCAGCCCCGCGCCATGCGCCGCCACCAAGGCGTCCAACGCTTCGCATCCGTACTGGACCGCTTCCGATGCAGAGAGTCGCGTCCTTGCCTGTAGCTCCTGGGCCAAGGTGCGGCCTCGAAGGAGTTGCATCAACAGGCAATGCCGTCCGTCTTGCGCGATCCAATAGTCACTGATGGAAGCAATGTGGGGATGGTTCAGCGACGCCATCGCCCGCGCTTCGAGCGCGAACCGCTCGACGAAGAATCGATCGTTCACCAGGTTGGGGCGAAGGACCTTGAGAGCAAACTGTTTGCCCATGCGAGTGTTCTGGACGACCCAGACTTCGCTCGCCCGCCCCCGTCCGAGAAGGCGGATGGCGCGATAGGGGCGATCTGCGACTACGTCTTGGATCGCTTCGGTTGCTGGGTCACTGGGCGTACCGGACACGGTATCTGTATCCTTCTGATCGCCTTTCTCGGCCACCGGACAACGAAGGTTGCCTACTTTCTTCAGAATCGTCTTGGCTCTGAGACCGACTCAATGGGAGCTGTGTCTCACTGTTCGAGTCGAAATGGCGAGTAATAAGGGTCGTTCTGGGCAAAAGCCGCGAGCGGCGTGGACTTCCCCGGGGTGACCTATCCATCCGGTGGCCCTGGGCCACTGAGTCGGCCCAGGGGAACCAACACACCTCTTAACTGGCCAAGAGCCACCCTAGGCGATAGGCCAACGCCTCGGTGAACAGCCTCGCAATTCTGAGGGAATGGGCTCAGCCGAGTGATCCATCACGAGACGAATTTCGAGTCGTTTACTTTTTAGGCAACAGACTGGATCGAATGGACGAATAAGCGTTGTGCCTTCAGCTCTCTCTACTCAGTTAACGTCTGCCCGCTTCGCCAGTAAGAGCTTTGGCGTCTCGTGGTTGCTTGGCATCGTGCTCTTGCTGCCCTCGTTGGCACGGGCCCAGCCTGAACCACCAAAACGAGGCAGAGGGGACGACGCCTGTGCGGCCGCAAAGACCCTCATGGCCGAGGGCAATGCGCTGTATGTAAACCGTGACTTCGAGGGTGCCCACCAAAAGTTCCTAGAGGCATGGGCCTTGAAGCAGCATGCAGCCATTGCTTCGAACCTGGTCGAGACGGAGATGAAGCTGGGCCGCTATGCCGAAGCCGCCGATCGATTGCGCGATCTTCTCGATTCTGTGCCGGTCGATGACAAGGAAGAACGCACCGCCTTGATGACGCAGCTGGACGAGTGCCGTCATCACTTGGTGGCGCTCCAGATTGCGGTGAACGTCGATGGTGCCACGGTGAAGGTCGACGGCAAAACCGTGGGCACTTCTCCCCTCGGGAGGGAAGTGTTGGTCGAGCCCGGGCGCGCTTCCGTAGTTGCGGAGCTCGACGGCTACGTGAGTGAAGCCTTTCTCATGACCGATGGGGCTGCCGGTGAGTCCAGATCGATCCATTTGTCTGTCACGCCCAAAATCGAGCGTCCCGCCCCCACTGCCAAGTCGTCACGAAGCCCGCACTGCCGCCGCAACCCGCTGCCGAACCGAGTGGGATCCAGACACGGACAATTGTGCTTCTGTCGGGGGCCGCGTTGACCGTCGCGGGGACGGTGCTGGGCGTTACGTATTGGAAGCTGCGCAACGATACGGCGGACGAGGGGCGGAGATATCGCGACGCGACTCCGGCGGATGGCTGCATGCCCGGCTACGAGATTGACGTCGCCTGGTGTTCTACGCTGCACGACACTTGGGTCCGGTACGATCGTCAAACTGATCTCATGCGAGGCCTGTTCATTGGTGCAGGCATTGCTGGGGTCGCGACGGTCGCCACCTACTTCTTGTGGCCAAACCAGCCTCGAAAGCGCCGAGAACCCACCGCAAGTAGCGCAAACATCGGGGCTTGGGGCTCCAAGAGTGGAGCCGGACTGCAGTTAGCCGGAGCATTCTGAGTCGGAAACCGTGAACTCGCTATGACCATGCCAGAGCCATCTCAAGACGCGCAAGCGAACGTGCTCGGGATGGATCCGTTCGAGGGCACCCTCTACCGTAGGGTGTCAGCCTTGGGCAGCGGGGCCATGGCCGAGGTCTATGTCGTCGAGCACCGCACGCTGTATACGAAATATGCCG
>JBLNFG010000596.1:0-2708 GCA_050263495.1 Myxococcales bacterium
GCAGTTCGGGCTGGAACTCGGACAACATGAAACGCTCGTCGCGCTCGCGAACCGGATCGATACCGCGCATTTCGAATCTCCATCGGCGGCAGTTGATCGCACCACGCCAATGTCTCGACTCGTCGCGCTCGTCGAACGGTATGGTGATGATGCATTCCTGGCTCGCTGGGTCCCGAGACTGCTACGCGACTCGGTCGAGGTGGTAGCGAATCATCCCGATATTTCGACCGAATTCGCCCCAATTGATCGCGAGCAGTCGGCATTCGTCGAACACGTCAAGACCTGCGCCAAGACTCGCGGCAAAGTGGTGTATGCGGACTTGACTGATCGCGTACACGCGACTTTCACGAAGTTCGTGACGTACGCGCTCTACCCCAGCAGTACGTATTCTGTTGTGCTCGGCCGAATTCCTGGAGCGACGCGCCTGAGCGTTGGCTATAACCCCTGGTCTGGACAGGCACGTCGATACAACTTGGGCGAGCTCTGCCAGGCGCATGGCGGCGGTGGACACCCCGTAGTCGGAGGCATTGCATTCCCTGACGACGCAATCGATCGCGCACGGAACGTCGCGTTAGATATGGTGAACGTGCTCGCTGACGGGTAGAGACGATACGGCTCAGTCCGAGTCGGTGCCGATAGAGGTGTCTGACGAACAGGCGAAGCCAGGTCAAGCTCGGCGGGGAGCTGACGGTTAGCGCGGCTCGGGCGTGAACCGACTCACATCAGTCTGCGATCACGTTCGTCACGGCTCGCTCGTTGTTCCGGGTTCGGATGAGATTGCCGTCTGCTGCAGACGCCGGCTAGCGATTCGCTCATCGAGCGGCTTGCCCAGGAACTCGAAGTGCATGGTGTCTTCGAGCCGGTCGTTGCCCAGCCAATAGAACCCGAAATGCTCGAAGGCCGAGATCCAACAGCGCGGAAGATCCGCGCGATCGTAGGGCGAACTCGACGGAACACGGCACTTTTTGTGCGTTTGCCATTTGGCAACGCAGTGGCAACAAGGGTTACGGTTGGGATCAATATCGATGGCAATGCCAAACAGGTGATTCGAGAGCTCTCCCTGCCGAATCGTGTTCTCAGTGCGGAGTCCACCGATGGCCCGCGGCCGATAGTACGAATCGGAATCGCTGCAGCGTTGGCGAATGCGGTGCTCGACGCAGGCCAACGCCGGTGCAACCTTTTCGTGCATCACGATCGGGAGCCCAAAGAAGCGCATGCTAACGACTTGGCTCGACACGCGCTTCGGATTGGATTCAGTGCTGCCAATCCCGGGAATACTCCCGTAGTTCTCGACGCGGTACTGCACGGCCCGAGCGTGCGCCTTTGCGTCGAGCATGCCGTTTCTGACGTAATGGCCGCGCATCAGAAAGGGCTGCGGCTTCTGCGGGCGGCAGCCTGCTCGAGCGCGCGCCTGCGCACCTGCGTGTGGCAGCAAAACCACGAGCGCAACGGTCACCGCTGCTCCGAAGGCTAGTCTGGTACCCGGAGAAAGCATTCAGCCCTATTTACGGCATTCTTTGCCCGATAACTACCCGAAAGGGTGCGAGGTGCGCCCCGTTCGACTATTGAGCCCTCGCTCGACTTGACTCCGCGTCAAGATCCACACTCGGCACGGGAGTACGTGGCGCCGTCAGGCCGCACTTGGCGGAAAGCGCCCGGGACGAGTGGAGGATTGTGCTCCACACGATCGAAATGAATCACCAGATCGCGATCGTCTTTCGGCATGACGATGCGCATGCGACGCGGGATCTCCGCCGAACACGCTGGTCCACTTGGATGAATTGCCGGATCGATTCCATCCGGATCTTCGCGCGTCTTTGCCGTCTGCGCGACGCGGTGCTCATCGAATTCCACGCTGTAGAGCGGAATCCCTTGCTGTTCGAGGTCGACCTTCAGCACGCGAACGCGTTGTTCTTGCCAAGGCCGTCCAAAATCATCCGGATGCGGCGTCAGCTCGACTACCTGGCGTGACTCGTGTTGACCAAGCACTTGAACTCGGTACGATCCGCCTGAGATCCATCCCGAGTTCCACGTGAGAGAGCTGCCGTTTGCTTCGTGTTTGAGCACCGGGGCTTCCCCTCGCAGCAACTGCACGAGAGCAAACGCCGGCATGGGCACCTGAGTGAAGCGGCTAATGTTGCATGGGGTAGCTGGGCCCTCCAGAAAGCTACGCCGCTTGAGGTCAAAAAACGCGAAGTTGCCACCGTCGGTAGTAAGCGTCGACAGACTGACGCCGAACGGGCTGAACGCATCCAACCGAGTTCGGTCTGGCAATGACGCTAAGATCGAGACATTGCCGCGGACCCGCGTGCTGCCGTCAATGAAGTCGATCTTTGCCTCACCAACGAGACCGCGACTGCACGCATAGGTGGCGCGCATCCGTGATAAGGCAGCCTCGCCATCTGGGAATCGCGACGCCGGAGGACCGCCACAACCGAAGAGCGATAGCGCGGCGAACCAAACCATTGCACGCGAGAACGAGTGCACCAGGCCGGACTGACGAGGCCAAAGATCGAGAGGGGATTGCTGCGAATGTAGACACGCTATCACCAGCGCGCGCCGGCACGCGGACGTGCCGGCGATCGAGCCGTGACGATCGCCCGAAGCGACCGTCAAAGGCAGACGACGAGGGACCATCAGCTCCCCGACTTCAGTGCGTCGAAGAGTTCGAGATCGGCAACTGGCAAAGACAGAGTCAACCGAGTTAC
>JBLNFG010000597.1:0-5106 GCA_050263495.1 Myxococcales bacterium
CTTACCGCGCCGCCCTGCCGTACCGCCCGAGAGCTTCCACGTCGCAGTGCGGAGATCTGGCATGAGCATAGTTACGACGCTGCAGTCTGGCACTTTCCCGGCCTTGAACTGCGGCTCCATCGCGAGCTGTTGCGGGAAATCGGTACGCGAAGAGGTCTTCACTAGGATCGGACTCGCCCCAATGTTTCCAAGCTCCTCCAACATGGCGATCACGTTCTTCGTGTCCGCTTTGCGATCGACGCTGAGGGTCGCTTCCTTCCCAGCGAATTCGTCTTTGACCTGCAGCAACTCGTTCTTCAGTTTCTCGCGATCCGTGGGCTTCTGCATCAGAACGCGAGAGAACCCAATCTTCGGGCTCAGGTTGTCGACACTCAGTTCGGGCGGCCCCTTAGGCTTGGGCACTTCCGTCACCGGCGGAGGCTTCACGGGCGCATCCTTGGGGGGATCGAATGGATTGCGCGGCTTCTCACTGTCACAACCGCACAGCGCTGAACAGAGCACGCCCACGAGGGCGAGCGGCACAGCCACTGACGCGAGTATTGATCTGCTCGAACGCTTGAACGCCAACGGGCGGGGCCAGCACGCTACCAGATGCATCACGGGTGCATGGTAATCCGAACGGTGCTCATTTGCTTTGGTTTTCGTCGGCGCGGCCACGTCAAGGATCGAGCGTCAAGGATCGGCGATCCAACGTCGACGAGTGGCATGCGGGCCCCGACGGCTTCGCGGCTTATCGGCGCCCCGCGCGAATCGTCGCAGTTCAGGGCCCGACGGCATCGTTGTTTTTCGGCGGTGTTGCGGCTTTTGTCGGCGGTTCGCGCGAATCGTTGCAGTTCAGAGCCTGACGGCTTCGTTGTTTTTCGGCGGTTCGCGCGAATCGTCGCAGTTCAGAGCCTGACGGCTTCGTTGTTTTTCGGCGGCATCGCGGCTTTGTCGGCAGTTCCGCGCGAATCGTCGCCGTTCGTGGCCAAGGATGTCGGAAGTTTGCGGCCCTCGACCGGCCGATGGGGCATGCTCCCCCTCTCCCATGCCAGCCGCCAGACACCTGCCACCCTGGGTCTTCGCCGTCTCGACCGTGATTTGGGCGATGTTCGTGGGGCTGCTGCTGAGGATTCTACTCGCCCTCATCGCGCCCCTGCTTGGGCCGCGCGTCGTTAATTGGCTCGAGCATGCACCACTCGGTCTAGTCGTTGGCGCAGTTCTGATTCAGCTTTCGCTGTTTTTTACGGCTTGGGCGCGATCAACGCTGGTGCCGTGGTTGCGCGACGATTTGATCCTCGGCATGGCTACGCGCCAGGCGCGCCCTCTCAGCGCAGTCCTGCTCACTCTGGGACTCGCTCCGCTCGCGAATTGGTGCGGTATGCTCGCCGCGAACGCGAGCGGTGGTGATCTCGAGGCTATCGAGCTTGTCGCGCGGTTGGTAAAGAACGCAAGCTGGTTTGAGTTCAGCTTGATGGCGATCACTCTGACGCTGCTCCCAGCGCTGGTGGAGGAGGGCATCTTTCGCGGTCTGGTCTTGCGGAGCCTCGAAACCATTCATCCCGCGCTCGCGATCTGCGGTTCCGCCGTAGCCTTCGGCGCATTCCACATGGACATTGCGCAAGGGGTGGCAACTTCGCTACTCGGGCTGGGCTTCGGTTTCATCATGTACACGACGCGGTCACTGCTAGGCTCGATGGTCGCGCACGGGGTGTACAACCTGGTCGTTCTCACTTCCCAGCGTTATCTGCCCGCAGCAGACTCGCCAACGGAACCCGAATGGGTCGAACTGGGGCTTGGCCTAGCCTTGGCTTTGGTTGCCGCCCTTTGGCTCTGGCAACGTCGTGTGCCGACGACGAACCTACGGGAACGAGCAACGACGTGATCGACCACGGGCTGTGTCACTGGCGAGAGCTTCCGAACGCAGCTGCAGCAGCGCAGTGTGCAATAACGAGCGGGCGCGTGCCGCAGCGTGATCCGTCGTGGTTTGCTGGGCAAGAACGCTCCCGAGCGAGTGTTGCAATGCCAGAACCGCCGTGGTTCGCTGGGGCGCGAAAGCTCCCGTACGCCTGTGGCGATGCGAGTGTCGCCGAATGCAGACAGGAGCAGGTCCTAACGTGATCTACCGTTGCACTGCCTGGGTCGACGCATTGCTTTCTCGCGCCGTGGTGGAGCCTCGCTTCGTGGCTCGGCAAGCGACGCGTCGCGCGACGTGGCTCGCTGAAATGCGTGCACGCATCGAAGCCCTTGACGGCGTCGATTGGTTCGCCGCGCCACCAACCCTTGTGCCATCCCAAGTCGCGGTGGGTCGTTATTGCGACGCATTAACCAAAACCATTCTCTGGGAATCGCCTAGCGTCGCGGCCAGCTCGCTGTTCGCGATGTCCCCCCATTCGGGTCCCCCGATTGCCACGCTCCACGGTAATCGTGGGCGCGCCGTGTGGGTCTTGGTGCACGGTTGGTTGGGTGGAAATTTGGCCTACGATCGGTGGGGGTGGCCCTTTCAGCGTTTGCTCGAATCCTTCGACGCCGTCTGTTTCACGCTGCCCGGGCACGGAAAGCGAAAGCATCCTGCCCAAAATTCCCTGCCCACCTTTCCGTCACGCAATCCTGTCGCGAACGCGATTGGCCTCGCCATCGCAGTCGCGGAACTGCGCCAACTCGTTTCATGGTTACGGGGGCACGGCTACGACCGGATCGGGATTGCGGGAACGAGTCTCGGTGGCTACGTCGCGTCACTCTTCGCAACGGCCTCTGCAGACTGTGAGCAGCTGCTTCTGGATCGTCCGTTAGTAAGAATGAGCGAACCCCTGCGTCGCGTGGCAAACCGCGAAGGTGCCGCGCACCGACAATTGCTAGAACATCTCGAGGCGGTCTATGCGGTCGTTGATCCGCTTCGACGTGAGTTGAAGTTGCCCCGCGAACGCGTCGCACTGCTCTTGGGCGAACACGATCGGATCTCCGGGCTTGCCGCGGGCGAGGCGCTGGCAAGCCACTGGCATGTCGAAGCGGAACGGTTTCCAGGCAGTCACGTCATTCCGTGGGGACGGAGCGAACGGCTCTGGCGCCTATTCTCCGCGTTGACGGAACGAAGCGCCTGACGGGCGGGCTCGCGCCAGGTGAAGGCCTTTTCTCTCGGCGCGCTCCGCGATTCCTGCGGCCCATGCGCGAACCCAACCGACAGCGTTTCCACAGTTTTTTCGATGCGCTGCCAGTTCCCCCACCTGAGCAGCGTCCATATCAGACCGAGTGTTGACGCTCAGTCGAGCCCGGGCCAGGACGTCTCCGTCGCTGAATACCAGCCGCTTGCGACGGCTTGAAAAAGTTGAACCTTTTTGTGCCGCTTCTGTGCCTTACAGAGAGCAGAAGAGTATCGGCTGTTTCGACAATACGTGAAGTTCAGCGCTGAACAGGTTGTGATACACCATTGACAGATTCGTCTCGCAGTCTTGTAAACCTTTGCAATTGTGCATCGGACAGTGCTGCACCGTTCCTCGGAGGATCCATGAGACACGTTTGCTTCTCCTTCTCGCGAACCCTCGCGGCTCTCGGTGTGGTTTCACTTTTCGCCTCGGGCTGTTCAACTGGCGGTTCCGGCGGATTCATGGGTTCTGGGGATTCAGCCAAAGGCGGTGGCATTCCGGTAGGCGAAGGCGACGGCGGAGCCGATGGCGTGGGTGCGGCGACGGGCAGCGGCAGCAACTCCGGATCCAAGATCGCGATCGACATCACGAACAGTCAGGGCGGAGGGAACTGGACGACCGTCAAGAAGGGCGTGCCCCAAGCCATTGCGGCTTATCAATGCACCCCTAATCGCTTTCCGAAGAAGCTCACCTGTACGGGTGATTCGCACGAGACCAAGACGGCGGATGAAATTAACTGGGGGGAAGCTCTGCAGAAGTCTCTCTGGTTCATGAATCTCAACAAGTCGGGTAACGGCGTTTGGTGCACGGCCAATCAGTGGCGCGGCAATGCCCATCTGGAGGACGCAGAGATTCTGCTCGATCCCACGGCGCCGACGGGCGTCAACATGTCCAAGAAGTTCATCGATGCGCATCGCGCAGCGCTCGACCCCGACGGCAACGGCAAGGTGGATCTGAGTGGTGGCTTTTCCGACGCCGGCGATTACATCAAGTTTGGTTTGACCACGGCCTTCGCAGCGTCGATGGTCGGGTGGAGTCTGTTTGAGTTCCCCGACGCTTATAAGAGCACCGGACTCGAACCCGAAACTCTGGCGCTCTTGCGTTGGTTCGGCGACTATTTCCTGCGTAGTACGTTTATCGAGAACGGAGAGGTAATTGCCTTCGCGCATCAGGTAGGCGACATCACCGATCACTCCTGCGGTTGGATGCCGCCCGAAGTGCGACTGACCAGCTTCTGCCCGCGTAAAGGCTACTTTGCCACGGAAGAAGAGCCCGGTTCGGATGTGGTCGCGGCGACTGCTGCTGCGTTAGCGATGATTGGTAAAGACTTCTTCGATCGGGGCGTGGATATACCGTACGCCGAGCGCTGCCTATTGCACGCCATGGCGCTCTATCGGTTCGCAAAGAAGTACCCTGACTCGGTTGCGGATACGACCGATGGCCTCTATCAGGGCGAGTACACGGCAGACAAGCTCGCCTGGGCGGCGCTCTGGTTGGCAGAAGCAACCGGCGACAAGACGTATCTCAACGATATCGTGGGTAGCGTCACTGGTTGGCGTGACGGCGCCGTCTGGAAGCAGGGCTATCTCAGTAAATATCCCGGGTTTGCGAGCCCAATGGACGGCTGGACCGAGTCGTGGACCTATGTCTGGCGCAGCGCTCGTTCGGCGGTGTTTCTCAAGTTTGCTGACATCCTCAATCGTCTCTATGCGAGTCGACCGACGAGCTCCCCCGAGTACGTCCTGGCGCAACGGATGAAAGACATCGCGCAGAAGGACTCGTTGGCGTGGGTAGACGGGCCCAAGTCGCCGGGTGGATTCTCGCTCAAGGTGGCGGTGGACTGGGGCTCGGGTCGCTACAATTCTGCCGCGCAATACCTGGCGTTGACCTACGCCAAAATGTTCCCCGACGACTCGCGCGCCCAGGACATGAAGACGTGGGCGAAGAGCCAATCCGAGTATCTGCTTGGCAATAATCCGCTCGG
>JBLNFG010000598.1:0-4259 GCA_050263495.1 Myxococcales bacterium
AAGGTCTTACACACGAAGAGCTGATCATCACTCCCAGCAAGCACCAGGATCGCCCTTGGTGCGTCGGGTTTCCGCCTTTTTTTGTCTCGCCGCCCGCACTGAACGCCAACACGCCATCAGAATGCGGACGTTCACGCTTCGGCACGTCAAATGCTAAGGAAATTCCGACCGCAACGATGATGGCTCAGTATGCCGCCCGGTGGGGTGCCGAACAGCTCCACGCCGCGGACGCCCTGTCCAATCGTTGACCTCAATGGCCAATCCCCGACACTCTGATACAAGTTTCCCAAGACGGGTTGTCGAGCCCGGCGAGCGATCTGGGATATCCCCCAGTGGCCAGACTGTGGAAGGAATTCAGTCGCGACCACAGACGTGCACATTTCGTCAAGGCGCCCCGAGCGATGCATGGTGTCAGCAGGCCTTCTCTCTTGTTCTTCACGTCGCACAAACGGATCCGTCGTGATCGCGACGGACAGACCAACCAAAGCGCAAGCCGCAGGCGTCTGTGGATTCGTTTTGGTCTATAAGACGCGAGCGCCAGAGGACCCGCGCTGGGTTCCTCGAGAGACCAGCGTTGACCAGCACAGCGGTTCGGAAACAATGACGAGGTTGCACAGAGGATCTCGCAGCGAAGCTCGCGAGCGTGAGATCAGCTCACGTTGTCCTACATGGCGAGTCCTGCTTCGCTTTGGAAATGTCCAAGGATCCGTCCTCGCACAGTCAGAGGGGAGAATGGGCGAAGCTCGCGACGAAGGTTGCATCGCATCTACCGTGAAAGTCGGGGCCGCGGTCTAGGCACATGTCTGAGCCTCTATGGAAGACGTTCAATCATACGGATGAGGACGGCGTACGAAACCCGAGAGCGATTCAGGTTGAGTGAGCTCTCTGGGTGCCCAGTTCGCGAGATTAACCCAGTGCATGCTTGATTCCACGTGGAAACACCAACTCGTGTTGCCCACCAATAAGTGAAGAAGCGACCAAGAGCGGTCTACAGCGCGATGAAGACATCTCGCGTGTCGCCGGAGATCTGCGCAGTCCTGCCGGTGCCGCTCAGCCACGACCTGTTCGACTTATGTGAGCACGAGTGCGCGTCACTCGACGAAGCTCGAGGCGCGATGCATCGAATCGGCTTTGAGCTCACCCGCAGTACACTTTGCGTTAGTGGCTCCTGCGCCGTGCGTGCGGAAGCTACGTTACGAGGGAGACCTTCATGTGTCGCTAGGACTACGATTGGGTTGCTTTCTTTGCCGAATCACCGATCGTCTCGATTATGCCCGCGACTCCTGTGTGTAGTTGGGGTGATGCGGATGCCACGCATCTTGGAGGATTAACATGACTTGCCAAGTGGTTTGCCTGGAGCGTAGCCAACCTTTGACCACACTCGAGGAGCGCGTTCGCAGAACGATTCATCAGTTGAATGTGCTCACCCGGGTCGCCACACTCGAGTTTGCACTTGGGGTTGGCAAGGTGGTCGTTGACACTCTATATGACGGTGACTTGAGCGCCTGGCGCAGCCGTGCGCGTAAGGATCACGCGCTGCGCGCACTCGCAGCGAGTCCGGACTTGCCCTTGAGTGCCTCGGTCCTGTACCGGGCATTGGCCATCTACGAGCTGAGTCGACGCAACGTTCAAGGCATGGACTGGCGCCACCTCGGTGTGAGTCACCTCCGAGCGGTGCTTGGACTGCCGGGTGAGATCCAAAGTCGACTCCTCGCGACGGCGGAGGCCGAGAGCTGGAGCGTCGCGAGGCTGGAGCGCGAAGTACTCGTCCTGCGCTCGCCTTCGAGGTGCAGCGGGGGCAGGAAGCCAACGCCCGCCTGCGTCAAAAGTATACGCCGGATCTTCGAATTAACCCTGCCAGAGGCACTGGAGGGATTGGATTCGCTCAAGGATCTTACGGCTAGCGACATGCAGGAGCTTGTCGACAAGCTCGGTAAGGCGCGCGAACGTCTTCATCGCGTCGAACGAGTTCTCGCGAGCGGTTCATTCGACGGGCGTTCGAGCCGGCGAAGCGTCATGGCATCCGAGGAGAGTCGTTCGCTGGAAAACTAGCGGCGTCCCAGAGTTGCTTGGACGTTGTAAATCAGGCTGCGTCCCGAAAAGTTGTTCCCTCGACTCAGGCTCGATTATCGATCCCACAAGGACGGTGGCGAAATACACCATGGGCGACTCCTACGACCTACCCGCGATGCTGGCGAGCCTCGACTTGGAGAGAGATGCCGAGTGTCCAGAGCTGATCTGGCTCGAAGAGAGTCGTGGGGAACCGGATCGGTTTTGGGACGCCGTCTTTCGATGGGCGCAGCTGAACGGTCGAGGTTTACAGACGCGACGACACACACACTACGAACTGTACCTTGACCTCGTGGAGCGTCATCGCGGGAGCAACGCTGTCGCAATGCTCTGGTGGGAACGCGAAGGCATGCGAACCCTCACCTTCGATGAGCTCGCCGCCCGCTCCTTGCGCTGCGCGGAAGCTTGGGTGCGACAAGGAGTGAAGCCCGGTGTGCGTGTTGCGCTCGCACTATCGGTTGGATGCGAGTATCTCGTGGCTTTTTGTGCCTTGCTGTGCTTGGGGGCGAACGTGATGGTCGTCGATCCGGGGCCACCGAACGCGATGTTGCATCAGGTTCGACTCAGCCAGGCGACGAAGATCGTCCGGTCAGAATTCGGCAATGGCGAACCGATCATCGACGGAGTCGCCGCGATCCGCGTGACGTCGGAGGGCAAGCCGCGGACGGTGCGTCCTCACGCGTACCAGCCGCAGGAACCCTGTTGGTGGACTCTCTCGCCCCTCTCGACACGGCCGGGTACACCGGTCAGTGCTCGCTGCGCGTTCGAATCTGCGCTCTCGGACGCGACCTTTGCCCTAAGGCTCGACGCTCGATCGAGACTGGCGACACCGGGGTGGTCGCTACGGCAATACCAACCCAGCCTGATCAGCGCCTGTCTCCTGGCAGGATGTGCGTTCGTGCACGTGACCCTGGAGCAGCTGCGGGCCAAACCAAGTCTGCTAGTCGACGCGAAGGTGACTTGTCTCGGGACTTCTCACGGCCTCCTGCGTGCTATCGGCGCAGAATCCCGACCGCTCGCTACGGTGGAACATCTGGTCAGACCCGTCGATGAGCCGCTGGACTGGGCCAGTTGTCGCGACTTTTTGAGCCACACCGACCTGAACCGCGTCCCGTGCTCCAGCCTGTTGATGGACGCGGCCTTGGGGGGGAGCGTGTTGTTCTCGACCCGACGTAAGGGGATCTTCAGTGCGCGGGTACTTCCGTCCGTCGGGCGAAGGTTCTCGTTGAACGACGCGAGCACCGGCGAATCCGAAGGCATCACGAATACAGGCGTCCTTCAGCTTCAGACGGAGCCGCATGCCGCGACTGCTCAGAATGGGTCGGAACCGGCGAAGCCTGAAGCGTTCCTGTTGCTCGCACGATGTGGAAATGAATGGTTCTATGGGGGAACGATCAGTCCCCGTCGAGGGAGCCATTGCTATCCCGTCGACTACGTCGTGGCCAGCGTCGAACGGATGAGCGGCGTCACTGGTGCATGCGTCGTGCCGGTTCCGCAAATGACCGCGCACGGATTCTGGATGTTTTCTCTCCTCGTCTTCGTGGAATCGCTCCAAGACGGCCCGTCGACGGCTCAGATTGAATCGATACTTGGTTCCGAGATCGGATCCGAGGCAATCCCCGACCGAATCGAAGTCGTCCCGTTTCACCCACGCCGCGCGAAACGAAAAGTGGATATTGCTTGGTACGAACGTCGCTATCAAACCAGCCGTTTAAGTAGGCTCTTCCGTGCTTCGCCTTATCACCTCCTTAGTTCCCTACGCAGTCGTTTGACGGGGCCGAATCCATCATGCGGTTGCCCCGCTTGAGTTGGAGCGTGCGACACCCATGCTAAACATCCAATCGCTGCAACTCGCGTTGACCAAGGGTGCAGGTGCGCTCTCGGAACCAACTGCCGAAAATCTTCTGCGCTGCATCAATTCCGGTGACTACGAAGCTGCCGCACGGCTTGCGGGTGCCGCTTTTCAGGAGGGCTGCTCTGACGTGCGATGCATCACCGCAATGCTGCTGGGCTCCTTCGATAGACGTGGACCTGAGAGCCTTCCAGAGATCTTCTCGATGGTCGGTTTCCTGCTGGGGGACGGTTGGAACGCACTCGAACCGAAATCAAGACAACCTGCGATGACCGATGGCGCTCTCACGCTGTTGTTTCGTTCTCTCAAGACACTGATAGATTTCCACGAATCAATG
>JBLNFG010000599.1:0-5781 GCA_050263495.1 Myxococcales bacterium
TCAATTGATGCTTTCGCGACTCGACTTGGCCGTCAGCCGTGGTTGCGATGGAGTGCTGCCCGACTCCGTCGACGGCTATGGATCGAATACCGGGTTCCCGATTGGGAAACCGGAGAGGTTGGAATATCTTACGTTCCTGGCGGCGGAGTCGCGACGGCGCGGGCTCGTTGTTGGGCTCGCCCATTGTGCCGAAAGGGTAGGCCAGGCTGAGTCGTTGTTCGACTTCGTCGTGACCACCAACTGTGTTACGTATCGCGAGTGCTCGAGCTTCGGAAGCTTCATCGAACAGGGAAAGCCCGTTCTGCACGCCGAACTCGTGGGAGACAGTGCCACCGGCGAGCAACGGCTCGACAGCATCTGCGCGGACACGACCCGGCGCGGGTTCTCTAGCATCGTCAAATCGGTAGGGCTGAGCGCGTGGCGGCTGGTCTGCCCCGAATGAGAACACTCGCGCGCGTACTCCCGGCGAATACGCTCGTATCTGCGCTTACTCGCTCCGAGTGCACGCGCGGACGCGCGCGCTCCCGTCGAAAACATTCGCGCCAACTCCTCCACTCGCAGTTCACCAAGTTTCTCGAATTCGTCGAGATTCACCGAGAACTCGCGCGCGTACTCCCGGCGAATACGCTCGTGTCTGCGCTTACTCGCTCCGAGTGCACGCGCGGACGCGCGCGCTCCCGTCGAAAACATTCGCGTCCGCACATCGCCGTTGTCGCGTCGCCCAAACCAAAAAGACCGAGTGATTCGCAAGCAGCGACTCACCGTCCCGATCGCACGCAGAGCTCAATCGAGGTCACAAAATGCGCTGTGCCTAGGGGCGACTTTTCGTCACCGCTAGGCACTGGGCGCTGGCTTTCGGAATTGCGCTACTAGAGCGCCGGGTATGCGTTCGTCATTAGCTCCTGGAACTGCGAGGAGAACCATGCTCCGGAGAGCGGAGCATCTCCTAAGGCACCACTCTTGTTGTTGTTGTTGCGAGCATTCCCCCCGTACGTGGGATCGCACATGCCGTCGACACCCTTGCCCTGATCGTTCTCGACGAACTTGCTCGCGCCGTCGGATTCACCTGGGGGTTTGATCCACACGTAGGCGTCGATGCCGTCCTTGTCGACGACCTTCGGACGCTCGCCAAGGCCCGCCCCACTCTGATTGCACCAATTGCCGAGGTGGAATCGACGGTCGATCCTCGATTCCTCGATCATCGTGTTCACATCCGTCGACGTGCTGGCCTTGGTTGGTCGTTTCGGACCACCCCAACCATTACGTGAGGTGTCAATCAGCATGCCGATGTTGGAGTTCATCCCGAGAGAAACCAACTTGGTTCGGAACGCTTTCGCGAAGGACAACTCGTCAACATACTGGTTGAAGTCGATCCACTTGGACTGACGCGATTCCTCCGTCACCTTGATGAACGGCTCCTCCAACGCGGAGTAGTTGGCCGTATTGGTGATGAATCCCGTCACCGTATCCGCGCCACCGTCCGCACTCTTGGCGACCTTGGCGAGCAAAGCTGCCGAGTCGTTGAAGTTGGTTTCCCAACCGATCCAACCGTGGTGTCCGGCATCGATATAGTTGTAGGTGTTGCCGGCCTTGTACAATTTACCGAGCGCGTACGCGACACCCTTCTCGTAGTTGCCGTTGGCCTTCATGGTGTCACAAGCCGCCGTAGCCGTCTTGGAACCGCCAGTGTTGGTGACCAGATTCGGCAACGAGTCGATCTCGATGATATTGATGATGCGCAAAGAAGCGTACTTGGGATCGCTCTGGATCTCGGCGATCGGATCGATGTATTCGGTCTTGTAACGTTCGATCTCGTCCGCTTTGAGCTCGCCGTTGGAGGAGAGCGCAGCACAGTCTCGGCCGGGTAGATCGTAGATGACGAACTGGATGTATCCGGCTTTCTGCGCGAGCGCCTCTTCGAGGTGATCCCGCATTCCCATCGAGGCGCTCGAGCCCGTTCCATCGATGGCTGCAATGCGGTCCATCCACACACCCGTTGGATTATCTGACACGCGCTTGCCGCCCGGTTCCGCATCGGCCCTAGCCTTCCACTCTGGGTTCACGTAACCCTTCGCGCCAGCGTAGGGGTTGTCGACGCGTGAGCCTGCGTTCGCCGATCCGCTTCCACTCGTCGACGAGCCGTTACCTGTACTACCCGTACCGGTGCTGCCTGTGCTCGAACCCGACGAGCCATTGCCAGAAGATGAACCGCTAGTCGAACTTCCCGAACCCGTCGATGAACTGCCTGTGTTCGAACCTAGCTTGCAAACTCCGCAGGATGCGTCGCAATTGCCAGCGAACCATCCCTGCCCGCAAAAGCCCCACGAGACTGCATCTTTGCACGACTCCGACGACCTCGGAGTATCCGTGCAAGCGGTCTGACCCGAAGTAGAGCTTCCAGTATTCGAAGTCCCCGAACCCGTAGAGCCATTGCTGCTCGTCCCCGTACCAGAGTTGCTTGTGCCGGAACCAGAGTTGCTACTACCCGAGTTCGAACTACCGTTGCTTGAGCTTCCGTTGCTCGCCGCACTGCCGTTCGTGCTGCCATTCGATCCTTGCTCGCTCGCAGATGACTTACTACCGTCAGAACCTCCGTCGTCCTCGCAGCCAAGAACCAACATGCCGAGCAACGGTAAGCAGAACGCTGAAACTGTCTTAATCCTAAACATCGTGTAGTTGCCTTTCGAGCGCCGAGAACCTCGTCGTACGGAATGCGACAAGCAAGCAAGCCTGTGTGCACCGACCAGCCTCGTACGAATGTTGCCCAACCGTCCAAGAACGGGCGCGTATTGGGGATCCCAACTGCAAGCACGTACCAGAACCTCTCATCGCTGCCTCGACCCTTGGGTCGCTTGCATCGTCTTCTGTGCAGGCTTGGGTTCGCACCGCCCCTAACGATGCCGGGAACTATGCGAAACGTGAGGAAAAGTTACGGGCCGGTTCAGTTCTGACCAATGGCCGCAGACGCCGAGTTGGCCGACCACCCATCTTCTGCCCACTCCTCGCCCGCATCTCAGGGCGCTTCTGGAAGCCAGTGCGCCGGCGCTACTGTTCGGGACCTCGCAATAAAGACGGCGAGCAAGCCGCAGAATAGAGTGCGGTACGCACGGCAACGCAATGAGAACACGATCAGAGAACGAGCCGCGTCGCAGCGCACCACGTGACGGCGTATCAGGTGGCATCGTCGCAGTGGTCGCGTTTGACGGCATCAGCCCCTTTCACCTGTCAGTACCCTGCGCAGTGTTTGGGGTCGATCGGTCTAGTGCCGGCGTGCCGCGATTCGAGGTTCAAGTCTGCGCGAAAAAGTCTGGTCGCGTCAAGACCGCTGCAGACTTCGATTTGGTAGTACGTCACGGTTACAGCGCAATAGACAACGCTTGGCTCGTAATTGTGCCGTCGTGGCCCAGCGTGACCGAGCCCGTGGATCCAGCCCTCGTGACGGCGCTCACGCGCGCCCACCGTCGAGGTGCATTGATCGCTGGATTCTGCCTTGGTACGTTTGCATTGGCGGGTGCAGGCCTGCTCCATGGCCGCGAAGCGACGACTCATTGGCTCGCTACAGCCGAGCTGGTGACGCGCTTTCCAAGCGTGCGTGTGCGGCCAGACGTGTTGTATCTAGACGACGGGGGAGTGCTGACAGCCGCGGGCACTGCGGCTGGTATCGACTGCTGTCTGCATCTTCTCCGTCAGCGCCATGGAGCCGAGGCGGCAAACAGTGTGGCGCGGCACATGGTCGTTTCGCCCTATCGCAGGGGCGAGCAGGCACAGTACATCGAGATGCCACTCGGCCCAAGCAGCACCGAGGACGCGTTCGCGAACGTACTATCGAGCACTGCCGCTTCGCTGCATCTGCCGCACACGATCGACAGTCTGGCCCGCGCCGCACACATGAGCCGACGCAACTTCACCCGTCGCTTCCGCGACGTGACAGGTACGACGCCCCTACGGTGGATCACCAACCAGCGTCTCGCGATGGCCCAGCGCTTACTCGAGAGCACGTCGCTTTCAATTGAGCTAATTGCAGATCGGGTGGGTTTGGGCTCCGCGGTAACGTTGCGGCAGCAGTTTGCGCGCACGTTCGGCGCGTCACCGCGGAGTTGGCGCGAGCGTTTCCCGAAGAGCAAGGCGGCTTCGCTGTGAGAATAGCCGTGCGCCTGTCGAACAAAGCAGCTTCGCTGTGAGGATAGCCGTGCGCCTGTCGAGCAAGGCGGCTTCGTTGCGAGAACACCCGTGTTCATGCACGATCGCTCCTGCAGGGAGCTGCCGTAGCTCGACCGATCGAGCGAAAGACCCGAAGGAACATGTGCCAGGTGCGACCCCTGACTCGGTTTGGGACGAGTTCGTGGCGTGAACTGGCTATTTACCTTTCAACGCCGAGTCGATTGTGTCGGCGCCCTGGTTGAGCTTGTCTGTAGCTGGCCGCACGCCGCGTTCCACTTCGTCACCGGTATGAACGATTGCTCGATTCACGTCACGCGCCTTGTCTTTGGTGGTTTGGCTCGCGTCGGAGCTGCTTGCGGATGCCCCTGGGGTGTTACTAGGACGTTCCTGTTTCGAACAGGCGTATGCTGCGACGCACAAACCCAAAACACACAATCCGTACGAAATGCCAAGCTTCATGTAGATCGCTTAGCGCGGCCACGAACGGCAGTCGAGGTTGTAAGCTCGACTGCCGCGGGCAACCTGTTGCTTCGAACTGACGTTCCATTTCGGGAAGCCAACGCGCGCGTACCCACCGCCATGGAAGCGAAGGGAACAGGTCACCGACCCAGCAATCGGCATGAATGCAGCTGTCCTGGATGAGCGCTGTCCGAGAATCAAAATCGATGATTTAGATGTTTAGAATGAGGTCCACGCAGGTGAACTCGACGGATAGCTGCGCGTTGGAGTCAGCGCGAATCGCGTCACAGGTCGACGGACACAGGCGAATTTCGCGCGGTTGCGCGGGATTATCGTAGTGCCATGTCGACTGACCCACGCAATCCGCATCGTAAGTTAGCGGTGTCGCGCTCGCTCCGCTCGCGTAAGTAACCTTGACCCGTCGCGGATTGAGCTCCTGCCCCGGAGGCGGGGCGGGAATGTCGACGTTACAGGAGATCGAGGCGCCGCGAATCAGATTGACTGCCGCCGACAGCGCGGTTGAGGTTTGAGCGGGATTGCCCGTTTCAATAATGAACGCGGTCTTGGTTCCTCCTGCTTCGGCGATTGCATGAAGCCCAGACACGTTGTCGGGAGCACCTTCAATCGGCGGATTTGCTACCCCGATCACATAGGTAGGTACATTAGCTGCGACCGCTCGTACTGCAGCCGCGGCCGTCGCAACGGTATTGTCCGTGCAACTCTGGGGCGTGCCGTCCGTCACCAAGACGAGCGCGTACTTTGCACTCGTGTTGCTTGCTGCCATTGGTAGAACTTGTTCGAGCGTTCCTTGAATGGCCGCTCGCGTTGGTGTCCCACTCCCATCCGGCGTTCCCACCTTGGCCAGAACCTCTCCCATCGCAGTGGTAGGGAGAGCGGTCATTGGCACGTCGAATCGAGCGTACGTGGCTGAATTGCACGAGTCATTGTCCGCGGGAAATAGCGTCAGCGAGGCAAAGATACCTGTCGACGCTGGGTTCTCGAAGAACGAGCGCGTCGCAGCCACGACGGGATTCCACTTGAGCACGGGGTCGTGCCAAGGGAAATCGAGCTCGCCCATGCTCCCGGATACATCGAACACGAACGCGAGGTATACGGGGCGAAGCTTCGCGGATTGCGTGCTCGCCACACAAGTACTTGGAC
>JBLNFG010000600.1:0-3479 GCA_050263495.1 Myxococcales bacterium
CTGGTTCCGCCGCTGCGAACCGTCCAAGGACCTCGACGCTCTTCCATCCGCCAGCGAGCCAGATTTCAGAGGGCCGTTTCCGCGTCCTATCCCAACGCACGTCAACGCGCGTCCAGCGCTCGTCTCCATACCGAGCCAGCGTCCAATGGTGTGAAAGTCCGGCTTCCAGAGATAGGGCTCTAATCGCTTCGGCGAGTGCTCGTGGCGACAACCGCAGGCTCCTTCGAGGGAGCTCAATCACCAACGCGTAGCCGTCGCTCATGGCGATGACGGCAAAACTACGCTTGCTGCCTCGAAAGTAGATCTCCGAGCCCGGTTTGGATTCTTCACCCTCTGCAGTGAGCGCGCCGAGTACCAGCCGCCACTCGGCAGCGACGACGCGAATCTCGAACGGATCCAGACACCCGGCATAATCTACGGTCTCCCCTTCGGCATCGACCAGGGCCGCGCCACGTGATGCGGTGGCGTCGCATAGCCGCATCAATGCGCCGCTGAACGCGGACACTGCTTGGTCACGCACCGCAATGGATCGCCGCGGGCGACTCATTGGAGTTCTCGTAGGCGGCCGATCGCTTCAAACGCGGCGCGGTCGACGGTCACCGGGGTTACGGCCCGTACATCGGCGATCGATTGATCGACGGCATTCTTCGCTCGCTCCAGAAGGATCTCGTCGGCGAACCGCTGCCTGCGTTCCTCGAGCGGCAGTCGCTTCGCGGCAACGCGCGACTCGAGCATAATGATGTGCCATCCGAAGCTGGAGC
Organism: Myxococcales bacterium; assembly: GCA_050263495.1. Taxonomy (GTDB): domain Bacteria; phylum Myxococcota_A; class Polyangia; order Polyangiales; family Polyangiaceae; genus FEN-1139. The sequence goes on from JBLNFG010000600.1 coordinate 762, forward strand.
GAGCTAAGGCGCTTTGATCGCCGACCGTTCGGAGCTGATGCGTGGCGCGCGCAAAGTCCAAGTCGAACCTTGGACCCTCCTGCACGGGGATGCCTTCCTTGTTGACGATGAGCGTGCGACCGTCCGCGAGCACGGGCGGCAAGCTCTCTGCGGTGATCTTCACTCCAGCGAAGGAGAACGCTTTCGCGTGCTCGAGAAAGTCGTCACAACGGGAAAATGGCTTGAGCAACTCGGCCAACTTCTGGGCAGCTACCCGAGCCGTCGCCGCATCAACCGAGTCGCCATGAACGAGCGCGTGACACGTCTGCAACGCCTCTGGCCGATCGCTCTCGACCCAGTGACGCTCGGTCATTGCGGCGATCTCGCTCTCGGTGGGAGGGCCCGCCTTTCTCGCTGCCGCTTCGAGGCGTTCCATCCACGCGCGCGCGAGCAAGGACCTCGACACCATGCGTTCACGTCCGACCTCGAGCCCTCCGTGCTCCGCGAATTGACCGTATAGACGTGTCTTGATTAACGCGCGCAATAGTTCCTCGGTGGAACTGGGCACCGCCGCCCGGGCCCGTTCGAGCAAGGCCGTGGAGATAAGACTGTCTCCCACCTTTGCCACGGCATGGACCGCCGCCCAATCGGGATCTTTCGCTGGGGGCGGTTCATGGCTTTGATTCCCGGCGCAGTCGGAAATCGACGCACCCATTACCGCTACCGTTAGGCAGCTCCGGACCAGTCGATTCACCGCAGCAATCACCGAAGAGGTCATGAATTCGCAGCTGCCATTACTCCGACTCAGACGACGTCATACCGAAACGCAATGCGAAGACTGCGGCAGCACCCCAGTATATCGCCAGCATATCCCGGCCATTGCCAAGGCAATACACGAACAGCGCGAGCACGGGCACCGTGATGGTCAACGAAGTCAGATGGAGGATGCCGTTGATATTGCGCACACAGACACGTCACCGTTCATGATCGAAAGAACGTCAGCCAACAACCGAGGGCAAGAAGGCCAGCCAATGCAATGGTACGCCCAGCCTGCATTCTGGAAAAGGTCCTAGCAACGGCCTGTCGTCCGAGCGCTGATGCAGAGCTTGAAGCACTCGCCAAGAGCGAGAGTGCGCCGAAAACAGCCACAGAGTGCCCCGCCAACGCGCGCTCACGGCCCTCGATCTGCCAGGCCAGGAACACCAAGAGCATGGCACCGAGTAGACCGGCCCCGACCATTAGCCTCGCAAGAACCGAGGCACGGTGACGAGGTAAGAGCTCAATGCGGTGGGCAGCACCGCCCGCCACCTCGTCTTTGGCCGTTTCCACCGCACGAACCCAACCGACAGCAAAGCCTGCCCACCCGAGGGAACCTAGAAACCCCAAGCTTGCGTCGAATGGATCCAGCAACAACCACACCGACGCTGAACAACCGACAAAGCCTACGGTCGTGACCGGAGACCAGTCTTGCCAACGTGAATTGAGAAGCGCGCCCGTTGCCATTAAGCAGAGTAGCGCGAACCAACAGAAAGCGAGCGGCCATCCCTCGGCGTCCTTCTGACGCACGGGGACCGCAACCGTGATGACCCAAGCGTATAACCCAGGGATGGCTACGTCGAGCAAGGGACGCCAGCGTTGCGGAAGTATTCGACTCAAGTGAGCGCCTCGACGAGCCGCAAGAAGGTCAAAACGGGATGCCCCGTGCCTCCCTTCGGGATTACCCCCTTGGCGCGATCGGACAGAGCTGGACCAGCGATATCGCAGTGAATCCACCGCAAGTCGCCGACGAACTCCTTGAGAAATAGCGCGGCGGTGATCGCGCCGCCCCAACGTTCGCCGGTGTGTTTGAGGTCGGCAACATCGCTCTTTAGTTGATCACGCAACTCGGCAAGTAGTGGCATGCGCCAAAAACTCTCACCGGCCTTTTGCGCTGCCACCGAGAATTTCGATGCCCAATCCTCGTCAGTCGAGAAGAATGCAGAGGTTGTTTTGCCCAACGCAACTACGCAGGCGCCGGTCAGTGTCGCCGCATCGACGACGAGATCCGGCTCCAGCTTTCGCGCGTACGTCAAGCCATCTGCCAACGCCAGGCGACCTTCAGCGTCGGTATTGATGATCTCCACCGTCTTGCCGTCGAGTGAGCCAAAGATATCGCCGGGGCGGTAGGCGGCCCCGTCAGGCATATTCTCTGCGAGTACCAGCAGACCGTGCACCTCGACGGAGGGTCGCACGTCCGCGATCGCAGCCATTAACCCAATGACGGAAGCTGCGCCGGCCATATCGCTCTTCATTTCGTTCATGCCGGCGGCAGGCTTGATACATAACCCACCGGAATCGAACGAGAGCCCTTTGCCGAGAAAGACGAGTCGCTTCTTTGGCCGCCCCTTGGGGGTGTAGCTCATGTGCACGAAGCGCGGCTCGTTTCGGCTCCCTTGGCCAACTGCCGCGAGCAGACGCATACCCATGCGTTCAATGCCTCGCTTATCCCAGACGCGAATCTTGAGTTTGCCAGCCTTAGCCACGTCCGCTGCAAGTTGAGCTAGCGCCTCTGGGGTCATCGCGTTGGGCGGTTCATTCACGGCGTCGCGAGCAATACACACGCTTCGAGCCACTTTCTTACCCAACTCCAGGGCGGCCTTGGTAGCCGCAGTGCCACGCCCATGCTTGAGCAGCGCAACGTGATCGATGCGTCGTTTCCCCTTGCGTTCGCCTGTGAGGTATCGGTCGAAGCGGTAGGAA